>CAIYYT010000162.1 GCA_903930455.1 uncultured bacterium
GAGCACGCACAGGCGGAGATTCGTGAATATGCGAACGCAATGTCACAGATGGTCAGGTTGGTTGTGCCGGTGGCCTGGGAGGCGTTTGAGGACTATCAGCTCAAATCCATTGCCTTCTCATCCCTTGAATTGCGTTATCTGCAGAATCGGCTGCAGGAACTCGACCTCTCCGACGAAGCGCTGGTCGCCACGGGTCTCTCGAAAGGCGAAGCTGGCGAGTTTCGCGAGAAGCTAAACAAGATTGGCAAGCTCTCGTAACCTGGCATTCGTCGCCACAACTGGTGTTGCTGCGTGATTTTTGGTTTTGACCCGTCAATCCCTCTTTTCTGGCTACCATTCCCCCAACGGCGAGGGTCCTGTAGGGCACTTCCGACGTGCAACCTAATCGGCGCCCAAGCGTAAGAAATAAACAGAGTGGCTTCTCATACGTATAATTTGTACTTGCAGTCGATCTTGAGCTGCGTAAATTGGCTTTTTGATAGGTAGCATTATGACAAGACATTTCCTGATAATCACTTGCGTCCTTGCACTGCTAGCTCCATTGTCGGTAGCGCAAGAGGTAGAAGACATCGATTTGGTGCAGTCTCGGTTCTTCATTGACCATGCCGTTTTCGCCGACTCAGTCGACAATCGGCTTGAAGTCTACTACAAGATTTTCAACGATGGCCTGAATTACGTGAAGAAGGGAGACAAATTCGTCGCCGACTACGAAGTGAATGTCATCATAATCGGTGACAAGGAAAAGCAGGTCACCGGTAAATCTGTTGAAAAAACGTATGTGCTTGACAGCTACGAGAGCACTCGCTTGGAAACCGGCTATCTCATCAATCAAATCAACATACCGCTTGCGCCCGGCAATTATGGTCTGGTATGCAAACTGATCGATCACAATTCCAACGAGGTTTCCACGATCGAAGCCAAGGTCAGTAGCCACAGTTTCAATCGTTCCGGCGATCTGGCGGATATCGAGTTCATTCAGGAGAAGGCTGAACTTGATGAGCACTCCCCGTTTACTAAGGCGGGCTTCGCCGTATTGCCGACCGTCGAGCGATCTCTGGATGGGGACTTACAGAAACTGGGCTTCTATACGGAGGTCTATGCCGCCAGCCGTCTGGGGCAAACCCTGAATCTCAGATGTCGCGTCGAAAACAAACAGCACGGCGAGCCGGTTGACAGCGTCATGACGGTGAAGGTGGAAAGCCCCGTGGTCAGCGTGCGCGAGTTTATTCCGATCGTGGATCTCTCTCAAGAGGAGTATGATCTGCACCTGACCTTACTCAGCGGCGACAATGTCCTAGCCGAACGCACTGCGCGGTTCCACCTGAAGTGGACGATTTCCTCTCTGGTTAAGAACGACTTCGAATACGCCGTGGGTCAGTTAAAATACATCATCAAGAAAGAAGAAAAAAAAGAGTTGCTGGACGCTCCCGATTCGTTACGCTTGGAGGCGTTCGAGAAATTCTGGAAAAACCACGATCCGACGCCAACTACGCCGCGGAATGAACTGCGCGATGAATACTATCGTCGGCTTCGTTATGCTAACCAGTATTACTCGACGGTCAACCATGAGGGTTGGGAAACGGACCGTGGCATGGTCTACATCAAGTATGGCGAGCCGGATCAGATTGAGCGTCATCCCTTTGAGATGGGTGCCAAACCTTCTCAGGTTTGGTATTACTACGCTCAGCGTCGGACGTTCGCATTTGTTGACTCCCACGGTGACGGTGACTATCAGCTTCAATATCCATACGATGGCGATTGGCGCAACGGCGTCGGACCATAGGAACGACTGGAGGGAACAACTTCATGAAACACTTTTTATTGTCAATGGCTTTCATCCTAATCGTCAGCGCAACGGCCGTGGCGCAGCAACCGGAGAAGGTGCAGCAACCTCAGCAGGCGCAGCAAGTGCAGCAGCCGCTTCGCGTTTGGGCGGACGGCGCATCCTACGCGTATTTTCAGGATCGTACTAAGAGTTATGTTGAGGTCTATGTCGCCCTGCAACGCAAAGATATCCAGTTTGAGGATATGCAGGGCTTCTACGAGGGCAAAGCCTATCTCTATCTTGAAGTAATGGATGAGTCAGGCAAAATGGTCGATTCGCTCGGCAAGTGGGTGCCGATTGACGTGAAGTATCTCGAAGACGCTTACAAGGAAGATGTGCGCATCTTTGAGGCGATTCCTTGCACCCTGCCGCCGGCGAAGTACAAGATGCGGCTGACGGCCATCGATGGTATCAGCAAGCGCGCCGGTGTTTCCACTTTCGAACTCACCGTCAAGAGCTTTGTCTCCGACAATCTCGACATCTCTGATCTGGAAATGGCTTATGACATTGTGCCCATGGAAACTGACACCATTCTCTCTGCACTGATGAAAGCTGGTCGCAAAGTGATCCCCAATCCCAGCCGTTACATCTCTAACGAAGATTCGCTATTGTATTTCTACTGTGAGGTCTACAATCTGGCGCAACGAGAAGGCGCCAGCGATGAGTTCGAGATCAAAGCCACGTTGCTTGATTCCTACGGTTATGAATTGCGCGAATATCCCGTCGTACGCAATAAGAAACCCGGTACCACCGCTGTCATAACCGAGGCCTTGCCCGTAAAAGGCCTTCCCGGCGGCAGCTATGAACTGAATGTCCGGGTGGAAGACATTGCTACGGGGCGCAAGGTTGTGTCGACCAAGAAGTTTATGCTAATCTATGCTTTCGACCAACTCACGCCGACGATGACCAGCCCCGATAGCCTTACGGACGGTGATGCCAAGTTGATGGAGCAAGTGATACGCTATATAACCTCCAAGGAAGAAAAAGACACTTACAGCCAGTTGAACCTTGATGGCAAGAAAGCATGGCTCAAAGCCTTCTGGGACAGGAAGAATCCAAATGCCGGTAGCAAGGTTAACACGTACAAGAACGAGATTTTCAGACGTTTCCTGTATGCCAATTACTACTACTCCGGTTCGGCGGCCAAGCGCAGTGATGGCTGGAGTTCCGATCGTGGTAGAGTCTACATTCAGTATGGACCGCCCGATCAGGTTGACCAACATCCGTCAACAATGGCTCAGAAACCTTATGAGCGCTGGACGTATTACCGCCTTCCGGGACAGAGCGGTGGCAACTACTTCGTCTTTGTGGACGAGACCGGCTATGGGAACTACCAGTTGAGGCATTCAACTGTCAAGGGCGAGATTTCCAATCCTGAGTACGAGAAATTGCTCGAGGACACGGACAAATAGAGCCTAGTCCTATCTTGAGCAGCGACAACCAGAATCGGCATCGGTTTGGTGGCGCCACGGCCCGCCCACCACGGATGTCGATTTTGATTTGAGAAGCAATTTCGGGGAAGTAGCGAGCTTCGCAATACGAGTTCAAAAATCCTTGATTTTCTGACGGTTACCGGTATCTTAAAAGACTGTGTGCGTATTGACTGACCGAGCGTCTATATGAAAAAACCGATGCGCCAAATTGTGATCGCGATCGACGGTCCCGCTGCTTCGGGCAAGAGTACGACTGCTCGCGAGGTCGCCCGGAGATTGGGATTGGTTTATCTTGACACCGGAGCTATGTATCGAGCGGTGACGTTCAAAGCGATGCGCGAGGGAATTGACTTGAAAGATGGCGACAGAGTCGCGGACATGACCCGACGAACACAACTTGAGTTTCAGTTAGTCAACAACGAGCAGCGTGTATTGCTTGATGGCGAGGACGTCTCGCTGGTGATTCGTACGCCCGAAGTGACCGCCGGTACGACACCCGTCTCTGGCCACCCGCAAGTGCGCGAGATTCTGGTCGACTGGCAGCGGCGAATGGGAGCCGCCGGCGGTGTTGTTGCCGAAGGCCGCGACACGACATCCGTGGTTTTCCCCGACGCCGATGTCAAGATATTCCTGAGTGCCGCCATCGAAGCCCGCGCCAGCCGTCGGATGAAGGATCTGGAATCTGTCGGCGCGGCAACTTCCCCGAATGAACAGAGCGAACTGCTTTTGCGCCGTGATCACGCCGATTCGAGCCGGCAGGCATCGCCCCTAGTCAAGGTAGCCAACGCAATCGAAATTGACACTTCCAATACCACGATAGAACAGCAAGTGCAGAGAGTGCTTGATCTTGCCCGCGAGGTGGCTGAGGCTTGAGCGTTCAATATAGGATCAGCCAAATACTGATTTCCTCGACGGCACGCATGATTTTCGGCTGGAGAGTCATCGGTAGAGACAATATCCCTGAAGGCGGAGCGCTAATCGCATCAAATCACATTTCTGCTCTCGATCCGCCACTGCTTGGCTCCGCCATCAGGCGGGACATGTATTATTTCGCGAAAGCCGAGCTGTTCAGGAACTTCCTGATTGGCGCTTTGATCAAGTCTGTTAACGCTTTCCCGGTTAGACGCGGCGAAGCCGACCGTCAATCCTGGAAAATGGCAAAATCCCTCTTGAAAGCTGGCAAGTTATTGCTTTTCTTTCCGGAAGGTACCCGCTCCAAGGACGGCTGCCTGCAACCGGGGAAACCGGGAATGGCGCGTCTGGCGTTTGCCACCGGGGTACCGGTAGTGCCCGCAGCTATTTCTGGCTCCAATCGCCTTCGCGACGTATTCTTTCGTCGCGCGAAACTTCGTATCGGTTTTGCCAAACCAGTTTCTCTGAGCGATTTTGAGTCCGGCGGAGACGACGATACCCGCTGTGAACGTCTGACGCAAGCGGTAATGGCGGAAATCGGTCGTTTGAAGGCCGAAGTGGATGCAATCTGACGAGGTGCTCCGTAACTTCAGGGTTGCGGAATGGACTTTGATTGTCGATATTGAAAAAAGCCCGGAAGGGACAATGATAGTATTCGAGGAGGAAGACATTAATGTCTGACGAAACCACAACTAACCAAACCGAAAAGAAAATTACTGGAGGTGGAAAAACTAAAGAGAAAAAAACCACCGGCCGATTGGTGAAAGCCCAGTCGGGCCAGAAGCTCAGCAAAGCCGAGCAAAAAGGCACGACCATGGTCACCGAGTTGGCCAAGACAGTCGGTGACGTGGATACCGAGCGCAAACGTCGCGTTTCGGAAAAGGCCTCGCGCCGCATCACTGACACGAGAGAGATCGAAATTCTTACGGTTGATGCGATCAAGCAGACTGATCTCGACGACGAGGAGTATTCGCCCAAGCAGTACCAGCAATTTCTGGACATGTATAATCAAACCCTTCAAGATATCAAGGAGGGGGAGATCATCAAAGGGCGCGTGCTCGACATCACTCGTGAGTATGTCATCGTCGACGTCGGTTTTAAGTCTGAAGGCATCATCGCGCTGGACGAATTTGCCGAGCCGGTCAACATCAAGGTCGGTGACAGCATCGAGGTCTATCTCGAATCAGTCGAGGATCAAAACGGCCAGTTGGTTCTTTCCAAGCAGAAGGCTGATTTCATGCGCGTTTGGGATCGTATCCGCGAAGCGCATGACGCCGGCGAACTTGTGGAAGGTCGTCTGATGCGTCGCATTAAGGGTGGTATCGTGGTTGATCTGTTTGGCGTGGACGCATTTCTGCCCGGTTCGCAGATCGCCTTGCGCCAGGTTCCCGATTTCGATGAACTGATCGGCCAAACATTGCATCTCAAGATTATCAAGCTCAATAAGAGCCGTCGCAATATTGTCGTCAGCCGCCGTGTGGTGCTGGAGCATGAGCGCGAGAAAATGCGCGAGCAATTGTTGTCGCAGATCGAGGTGGGTCAGGTCCGCAAAGGCGTCGTGAAGAACATCACCGATTTCGGTGTTTTCATTGATCTCGGCGGTCTGGATGGCTTGCTTCACATCACCGACATGTCTTGGGGGCGCATCGCCCATCCGTCCGAGGTTGTCTCGCTGGGTGACCAGATCGATGTCAAGATTCTTGATTTCGACAAAGAAACCGGCAGAATCTCGCTCGGCTTGAAGCAGCTTACCGAATATCCCTGGGAGCGCATCGAGGAGAAATTCCCGGTCGGTACGAAAGTTCTCGGCACGGTCGTATCACTCACCGACTACGGCGCATTTGTCGAACTGGAGAAAGGCATCGAGGGTCTTATTCATATCTCCGAGATGAGCTGGACCCAACACATCAAGCATCCTTCGAAAATCATGCAGGTCAGTGATAAGATCGAAGCGATGGTGTTGGCAGTGGATAAGGAGAACGAGAAGATTTCTCTTGGCATCAAGCAAATGGAACCCGATCCCTGGACGATTCTCGACCAGCGCTACCCGATCGGCTCCAAAGTCACCGGCAAGGTGCGCAATCTGACGACCTTTGGCGCCTTTATCGAACTCGAGGAAGGCATCGACGGTCTGGTGCATATCTCGGACATGTCCTGGAATCGCCGCATTCAACATCCGTCGGAAGTGATGAAGAAGGGACAGACGGTTGACGTTGTGGTTCTGAAAATTGATCGTTCTAATCGCCGTATCTCGCTTGGTTACAAGCAACTCTTTGACGATCCCTGGCCGTCATACTCCATGAAGTATGGCATCGGCGCCGAGTGTGTCGGGGTCATCACACGTGTACTCGATCGTGGTGTGATCATCGAATTGGGTAACGAAGTCGAAGGTTTCGTGGCCACGCATGAACTTGGCATTCCCGATCTGGCCCGCCCAGCCGACGCCTTCAAAGAAGGCGACGAGATTCCGCTTAAGGTCGTCGAATTTGATCAGACCCAGCGGAAAATTGTCTTGTCGGTGGACGACTACTACCGTGGCAAAGATCGCGGTGATCTGCACGATTTTGTCGCCAAGCATCCGACTACTACTGGATCACAACTGGCGGCGGCAATCGAACAAGTGATTGGCGAACCCGAAGCCGGTCTTGAAGCGGCTGCTGAAGATCCGGACAACGACGAAGAAGCCGATGGTTAATAAGTAGTCAGACATTCTGATTCTATTTGGGCGTGACGAAAGTCACGCCTTTTTTTGTGGCTGCAATTGTGGGTATTGGTTACTTTTGGGCTATGATAACTGGTTCGAATCGCATCAGGCTGGTGATCTTATCGCCGCTGCTGATATTGACCTTGCTGTTCGGCGGTTGCGGCCAACAGAAGAAGCGGCAGGGCATTCCCCAAAGCGAATGGGAGAAACTGATTACCATTCGAACGGAAGCCAAGTCACTCTACTCAGAACTGATGACCGACAGCTACAACGTCGATGTTCTCGGACAGCAGTCTCATTTGGAGGAAATCACTACCCGCTATCAGTCGCTCCTCGATCGGAAGAACATCCAGTTAGTGCAACGTATTGAGGATTCATATCAGCCTTCGCCGGAGGAAACACAGGTTCACTATCTGCGGCTCTTTCTGATTCAGGGAGCGCTCAAGTTGGCGGCCGGCCAAAGTGCTGACCATCTGCGGGCACTGCAATTGCAGAGCCAGATTGCCGACGGGGGAAACGCCGTTGACTATCGCCGTCTGCCCGACCTTCTAGCCGGCGAAACCAATCGCGAACGACGACAACGGCAATTCGAGGCGCAACTGCCCCTGATGGTCAAGGAAAATGCCGTCTACCGGGAGATTCGCTCATTGGAGGATTCATTGCTCTTCGATCTCGGCTATGGCGACATGGCATCATTTTTGGAAGAGCAGCACGACGTCGACCTCGCAGTGCTGTCAGAAGCAGCGGAAAAGTTTGTCAAGGATACCGATTCATTGACCCACACCCTCTTTGCCGAGCTTGCCCCCAAACTGACCGGCGTACGGATTGAGTCATTTCGTGGCTACGATCTACCTGTTTTGGAACGCGGGCAGGTCTTTGACAAACACTTTCCCGCCACCACAATGATCGATGGCCTCAAGTCCGTTTTGGCTGAAATGGGTCTGAGTGTCGATTCTGCGAAAGGTCTTAAGATCACAACCCTCGATCGTTATCAGGTCGGTTTCCGACCGGCGGCCTATCCCATCCAGATACCGAATGACATCCGTCTACCGGTTCGGCTCGTAGATGGGTTGCCCGGTTATGCCGCCTTCTACCATGAGTTGGGCCATGCACTGTGCTGCGCAACTATCACCGAGCGCGACTTTGAGTTTGCTTATCTGGGCAGCCAGACACTCGCCGAAGCATCAGCTTTCCTGCTTGAGCAATTACTTGATCAGCCTGCCTACCTACAGAATCGTCTTGGCTTCTCACCTCAGGAGACCAAAGACTATCTCCGCTTTCGTGCCTTGATCAAACTGATCACCGTCAGATCATATTGCGGCGACTTACTCTATGAGCAATCGCTCTATTCGGGCGAGAGCGATCCCAAAACGGCGTATGAGAAGATCAGACAGCCCCTGCTTGGCTACCCTTGGAGCGATGTCGAAAGGGAAGGGTACCTGACGCGCGCTGGCTATCTTTCTTCCGCCGACTATCTGCGCGGTTGGTTCCTGGCAGCACAACTGCAGGAGAAACTTCAGGCATTTGTCGGCGCTAATTATGCTTCCAGACCGGCGACGGGAGATTTCCTCAAGAAAATCTGGGCGGTGGGCAACCGTTATACTCCGGAGGAAGTTGCTCAGTCTCTTGGTATTGGCGCCATAACTCCTGAAGCCCTTCGTCGTCAGATCCAAACCTTGTTGCAGTAACTTCCATTACTCAGTTTCTCTTTTCATCCTCGCGGACGCGGAGATTCACTTCGGGCCCAGCATCTTGAATACGCCTTGGTTAGGAAGTCACCTCCGGTCACCGTAAACAGACCCCTCACCGGAAAAACCTTACCGTGCCTGCGGAAGATAGTTCCGGCAACTTCAGAGAACACCCGACTGCGCGTCAGGCAGGTTCGTCACGAACATCATTGTAGTCAAGCACTTAGACGAACAAGAAATGAGTTGGCACTCTCTTTGCAAATAGGCCAACAGGCGGAATGCCATTTTGGCTTCCGAGATGAGGAGAGAAAATGCCCGAACCAGAAGGCGGCAGCCCCGCAAAAGTAGAAGGATCGCCAACCCCAGCGGCTGGCTCCAAATCAAAGTTGATCCCAATCCTGGGAGCAGCAATCGTTTTCGTCGTGTTTATAATTGTATTCTCGTTCAAGTATGGGGTTTTCAGTTCTTCCAACGTGAAACCACCGACCGCCGAACAGGCAGCTCAAGACAAGGTCAAAGCCGATTCGATTGAGGCAGCAAAGTCAGTCAAAAAAGCCGACTCGATCGCAGCGGCTTCCCATGAACAGGATGCCTACGACAAGCTTTTCTCCGATTTTGGAGAAACCCAAGGTCTCCCCGAAAGTGACACCGACACGACAACAGTCAAAGACTCCGTTGCCAAAGTCGCTTGGTATGACAGCCAGAAAGCAGAAATCACCCAGAAGATGGCGCAGATAGACGGTGAGAGGGCACAGCTACAGTCACTGAAATCAGAAGTTGAAGCGCTGTTGCAACGCAAAAAATCAATGGAGGAGGGAAACATTATGCAGATGGCGAAGCTGTATGAAGGAATGGCTACCGAAGAAGTGGTGCCAATCCTCGAACGGCTCACCGACGCACAAGTCAGCATCATGATCAGCAAAATGAAAAAGCAGAAAGCGGCCGAAGTTCTCGGAAAAATGTCTCCCGAGCGCGCGGCCAAAATCACTCAGTACATTCTCTCGATGAGCGAGAACTAACACATGAATGATCTACTGAACACTGTTAATCTTCAATCGTTAGGGGCGGAGTCGCCACCCGGTATAAGTCTCAAAGAGGGACAGAGCATTGGCGTCGACGGGTTTGCAGCCATGCTGAGTCAGCTTGGCCAGGCAATTCCCGCCCTTAGTTTCCCGGGGATAACAGAAGATGGGACTAAGCAGGGCGAAATCAGTCCGGCAGCGCAGGTGGCGCTGCTACAGTTGCTCGGTTCAGTGGGATTGACAGGTCAACAGCAAGCGATGGACGGTTTTTCTACCGGGTCGCTGCCAATCAAAACACAGCAGGACTTCGACTTGATGTCTCTGAATCTCGGTGCTTCACCGGTTGAGACGCTGGCAACGGCGCGACAACTGCTGGCATCGGCGATTCCGGCTTCAACTGATCCGCAGCTTATCGTCGTATCGGAGCAACAGCCGTCCGCTGGCGTGGCATCGTTGAACGGTGCAGAGTGTCGGTTACCGGCCGATTTGATGCTCAGTAACGGCGATCTGGTGAAGCTGCAGGCAATTCTATCCCAAGTTTCATCGACGTCGCCACAAGCGGTGACTATTCAGCCGGATCTGTCGCTTGCGACATCGGCCAAGTCGGTGACAACTCTTCCCGAAGTATCCTCGCAGCTCGGGGGTCTGGAGCAGCTTCTGAAGGAGCAATTCCCGACTCTTAACATTGAAAACCTGTCGGCTCAACTGCACCTCAAATCACCGGAGCTAGTCAAGACAGACACGGCGCCAATCGCGCCGCCGAAAATCGTGCCTTTCGACGTCTTGCCAACCAAGCCATCGACAGGGCAGTCTGTCGACGCAATGCTCCCACAGGCGACACCGCAAAATCGTCCACAAGTCAACAGCTTGGCGGAAGTACTACCGTCTACGGGATTGCCCGACCTGAGCGCGAGTCAGACAGCCGCTGCTTTGAACAGTCCTGTCACTCAATCCGCTCCGACGGTAGCTGTTTCGCAGACAGCCATGCCGACCGAGACCAAACCGCACTCCGACTTGACGACTACGCCGGAAACCATCAAGACGGTCCAAGAGGGCAGTCTTGAGAAGACGGCGGTGAAAGCGGTCGAAGGTGCCAGCGATTACCCACAGACGGCTCAGCACTGGAACAAGTTGACTTCGGATCAATCCGATCCGCCAGTCGTCGAACAGGTGGCAGAAACACGAGAACCACAAAACGACAAGACCAAGTTCAAAATCCAGTTCGATCGTTTCCAAATCGACGCGCTTCTTCAACGTAGTGAAATCAAACTGCAACTCCATCCCGACTCCCTTGGCAGTATGCGAGTGAAGCTGGTTTCGACGTCGCAGGAAGTGACGGCGCGTTTCGAGACGACCAGCGAAATCGCCCGGACCGCAGTCGAGCAGAATCTCCCGCAGTTGCGTGAGAGTCTGGACAAGGCCGGAATCAAAGTTGACCATGTTGAGGTCGTGCTTGATGAACAACAGGCGCGTCAGCAACAATCACACTATCAAAACCAAAGAAAACA
>CAIYYT010000163.1 GCA_903930455.1 uncultured bacterium
TAATGCCTGCTGACAGCATGCCCAAGGCCAGACCGGGGCAGTGGACCTGTCCGATGCATCCGGAAGTGATTTCCGACAAGCCGGGTGAATGCCCAAAATGCGGAATGGATTTGGAGCAGGTGCCGCAGCCGACTTCCGGCAGTGGCGTAAAAGAAGATATGTCATCCATGCCCGGATTGGCTTCCACTCCGAAGGGGTATGACACGTCTTCAATGGGCACCGTACCGGGGCTGGTGACGGTGACGATTGAGCCGCAGCGACTGCAATTGACTGGCATTCGCACCGACAAGGTGCAACGAAGAACGCTGGCTGGTAGATTGCGACTGGCGGGATACATCACTGCTGATGAAACGCGCACGGCAAATGTCCACATCCGCACAAGTGGCTGGGTGCGCAGTCTGCTAGTTGACCAAACCGGTCAGTATGTCAAAGCCGGGCAACCATTATTGACGATCTACAGCCCTGATCTCGCGCAGGCGCAGCAAGACTTGATCGTCGCCCGCAAAGCCACGCAGAAGACCATTGCCGACTCCGAACTCTCATACATGCGAAAACAACTGCTTGATGCCGCGCGTCAGAAACTGCGGTTGCTCGGTCTGTCTGATCAGGATATCCGCGTTGCCGAGAATTCCGACTCAGTGGGCAGCGATTTGACGCTGCGTAGCCCTGTTTCAGGATATGTGCTGGAAAAGACAGTCTTATCCGGACAGTTCATCGGAGCTGATCAGAATCTTTTCACCATTGCTGATCTGAGTACGATCTGGGCGCTTGCGGATGTCTACGAACAGGATTTTGCCGGAGTCAAGGTCGGTCAGAGCGCGGAAATGATACTGACGGCATTGCCGGGCGAGACCATCGCCGGCAAAGTTGCATTCATCTATCCGTCGGTGTCGGCAAAATCACGAACCCTCAAAGTACGACTCCAATTCGCCAATCCGTCGTTGTCGCTGCGTCCGGGAATGTATGCTGATGTGCAACTTCTTCAGGACAACGAACCGGTATTGGCGCTGCCAACCGATGCCGTTATGGATGGCGGCGAAACGAAATACGCTTTTGTCATGCGCGGCGGTAAGCATTTTGAGCCGCGTTTGCTCAAGCTTGGCCGCAGTGACAATGATTGGACGGAAGTACTATCGGGGGTGTCTGAGGGTGATGAAGTGGTCACCAGCGCCAATTTCCTGATCGATTCCGAAAGCCGTCTCAAAGCGGCAATTGCCGGTATGGGCGGAGCATCGACGGGTGAACATGCTGGTCATGGGAAGTAGCAGTCGCAAGATGAACGAACAGGATTTGCTGCGTCGTCAGGATTCCCATCCTGACGGTAGACGGTCAATGAATCGCGTCAGGAAAGGATTCCTGACGCCGCGTGGAAGAAGAGAGCGGACTCAGCATGATTAGAGCCATAATCGATTACTGTGCCCGCAACAAGGCGATTGTACTGATTGCGACAACCTTCGCGGTCATCGGCGCGATCTATTCGATCAAGAAAATCCCGCTTGACGCAATACCTGATCTCTCCGACACGCAGGTGATTCTCTACACGGAATGGATGGGACGCAGCCCTGATCTTGTGGAAGATCAGGTCACTTATCCGATAGTGACCGCCCTGCTATCTGCGCCCCATGTCAGTGCCGTGCGCGGTTATTCGATGTTCGGCATGTCGTTCGTCTATATCATCTTTGACGAGGGGACGGATATCTACTGGGCGCGTAGCCGGGTACTTGAATACATGAAGCAATTTGAGGGCAAACTGCCACAGGGAGTCACGCCGACCATCGGGCCGGACGCAACTTCGGTTGGTTGGGTGTATCAGTATGCACTGGTTGACAGCAGCGGTAAGCATGATTTGTCTGAACTGCGAACATTTCAGGATTTCAACCTGCGGTACGCGCTCTCCTCGGTACCGGGTGTCGCGGAAGTGGCTTCAATCGGCGGCTATCAAAAGCAATATCAAGTTGAAGTTGATCCAATCAAGTTACGTGCTTACGGTCTGTCGATCGGCGACGTAACTCGCGCAATTCGCGCCAGCAACAATGATGTCGGCGGGCGTGTGATCGAAATGACAGGTCGGGAGTATTACGTGCGCGGGCGCGGATATATTAGGGATCTCAGTGCACTGCGAGAGATCAGTCTCGGCGCATCTCCGACCGGCACACCAATCCTTCTCGATAATGTCGCCAAGATCAGCTTCGGTTCCGAAATCCGTCGCGGAGTTGGTGAGCTTGATGGAACCGGCGAGGCTGTCGGCGGAATCGTTATCATGCGCTTCGGCGAAAATGCCCTGGATGTCATCCAGCGGGTCAAACAGAAAATAGCAGAGGTCAAACCATCATTCCCCGAGGGAGTTGAGCTCAAAGCAGTCTACGACCGCAGCAACTTGATCGACCGCTCGATTCACACTCTAAAATCGACTCTGATCGAAGAGGGCATCGTCGTCGCGCTGGTCATCATCCTCTTCCTATTGCACTTCGGCAGTTCGCTCGTGCCGATCATCGTATTGCCGGTCGCCGTGGCGCTGGCGTTTATCCCTATGCATCTGCTCCGCATCAATTCCAACATCATGAGTCTGGGTGGCATTGCGATCGCGATTGGTGCAATGGTTGATGCCAGTATTGTTATGGTCGAGAACGCTCACAAACGCCTGGAAAAAGCCCCCCCCGGAACCAGTCGCAAGGAAGTGATTATTGCCGCCTGCAAAGAAGTTGGACCGTCAATTTTCTTCGCCCAGTTGATCATCACTGTCGGCTTCCTGCCGATTTTCGCCCTCACGGGACAGGCAGGCAAGATGTTTACGCCGCTGGCTTACACCAAGACCTTTGCGATGTTCTTCGCCGCGATTATGGCGGTGACTCTGGCCCCGGCCTTGATGACGATCTTCCTGCGCGGAAAGATCCATTCCGAGAACAAACATCCGGTCTCGCGGTTCCTGATTGCCCTCTATAAACCGTTCGTCTTTGTCGCTCTCCGCAATCCGAAAACCACGATTGCCATCGGTATTGCCGCGATTATCGCGACCTTGCCAATGATACCTAAAATCGGCTCGGAATTTATGCCGCCATTAAATGAAGGCGATGTCCTGTATATGCCGACGACCTTTCCCAATATTGCCGTCGAGCAGGCGAAACAATATATGCAGTTTCAGGATCGAGTGATCCGATCATTTCCGGAAGTAATCTCGGTTTATGGCAAGGCCGGACGCGCCGAGACCGCCACTGATCCGGCGCCGTTGTCGATGCTGGAAACCGTGGTGCAGCTGAAGCCGAAGGAACAATGGCGCAAGATCCCCCAGCATCGCTGGTACTCCAACTGGGCGCCGGGATTTCTCAAATCGGCGTTGCGCCCGATCTGGCCGGAAGAACGCACGATCACCTGGCAGGAATTGCTTGACGAATTCGACAAGGCGATGCAGATGCCGGGCTGGACGAACGCCTGGACGATGCCAATCAAAACACGAATTGATATGCTCTCGACCGGCATTCGTACACCGATCGGAGTTAAGATCTTCGGCAATGATCTCAATGAGATTGAGAAAGTCGGACAGGAATTGGAACGATCCTTATCGAAAATTTCCGGCACGCGTAGCGTCTATTCTGACCGTAACACGGGGGGCTTCTTCGTCGACATCATTCCCGACCGCAATGCGATTGCTCGTTACGGACTGACCATGCGCGATGTGCAGGATGTTATCGAAACCGCAATTGGGGGAATGCCGATTGAAGTCACCGTCGAAGGACGCGACCGCTTTACAATCAACGTTCGCTATCCGCGTGAATTGCGACAGGACATCGAACGACTCAAGCAAATCGAGGTACCATTGCCGACGAGTGGCGGTACATCGTCAGGCGGTATGTCGAGTGTAGGTACTTCGCCCCTGCCATACGAATCACCGCTCCTAGCAAGCACGAATTCCGATTTTGACTATCAAGTGCTGAATGCAACGCGGCTATATGCGCAAACGGACAATATGGGTGGTACCTCAAGCGGGGGCTCGATGCCAACTGGTTCCACCGGCACGACAGGGAACGGTTCATCCGCCGGTTCATCTTTGCCCGGCAGCGGGCAAGGTCAGGCGACCGCATTTCCGGAAGGCAGACCATCGGTGCCGCTGGGGCAGATCGCCGACATCAAAATCACAACTGGTCCACCGATGATTCGCGACGAAAACGGTATGCTGGTTGGCTATGTCTATGTCGACATCGATCAAAATCAACGCGATATCGGTGGCTATGTCAACGAAGCCAAGCAGGTGGTCGGCAAGGAAGTGATGTTGCCGTCGGGATACTATCTCAAGTGGACGGGGCAGTACGAACTGCTCGAAGCAATGGCTCGTCGGATGCGAGTCGTGGTGCCGATCACGTTGTTACTCGTGCTTATCCTGCTCTATCTCAATTTCCGCAATCTCACCGAGACCTTGATCGTGCTGGCCTCCGTGCCGTTCGCCTTGGTCGGCTCGATCTGGTTAATGTATTTCCTCGGCTACAACTACTCGACCGCGACTCTGGTTGGCATCATAGCCCTCGTGGGTTTGGCGACTCAGACTGGAATTGTCATGGTGCTGTATCTTGACCACGCCTATGAACGCCGCAAGCAGGCGGGTATGATACGTGACCTTAATGACATTATCTGGGCACACATGGAGGGCACGGTCATGCGGGTGCGGCCGAAGTTGATGACGGTCGGTACGACGATGATCGGATTGGTGCCGTTACTCTGGGCGACCGGTACCGGTGCTGATGTGATGAAACGAATTGCCGCGCCAATGGTGGGAGGGCTAATCAGTTCGACGTTCCTGACGCTGGAAATCATTCCGGTGATTTATACCTATTGGCGATTATGGCAGATCAAACGGGAGAAGAACAGTCAGTAACAGCGGATGACATTCGACAAGAAGACAAAGGGCGAGAAAATCTCGCCCTTGAACGATAGTATTTGTGCGAACTGGAATCAACGCACGAATGTTTAGTCTTCCCCTTGGGCCTTGGTGAAACCGGGGTTACCGTCGAACTCCTGCAGCTTCTCAATGTGTGCCCAACGGTAGTGCGCACCGATTTTCTGCAGCGCACTGACAATCACTTCATCCTTCAGACCGCCGGCCGTGTCCCGTTGCATCAGTCGGCAGCGGAATTGGTCTACCGTGTCGGTAATTGCACCCATTGACGGATAAACTTTGGTTCCACGGCTGGAGACTATCTTGAGCAGCACTGGAGTACCTTCCACCAAGGCCGTGACTCCTTTACCGATCTCATCCGGAGTAAGCGCGGATTCAATAAAGACATCAACGCCGACAACGCGTCGTGTCGTCGGTCTCACGAAATCGGGGCGTTTATCGATCTCTGGCATCCGAATCGGTTTGTATTCGCGCGCCTGTGAACGGCTGGGAGCTTTTCCGAAGTTGGCGATGATGGCATCAGTATAGGCAGTTGTAGACGCCGCTTTGGCGTCGCCGACGACATCGCGCGGCATTGCTTTGCCCTCTTCGAGAGTGAAGACAACGGCGTTTTCGATCATTGCCGCTTCCTTGAAGAGAGTCAGGTATCGCAGCATCATCGCACCGGAGAGAATCATGGCTGTGGGATTGATAACGTTTTTGCCGGCGTACTTCGGCGCCGACCCGTGCACGGCCTCGAAGATCGCCACTTCATTGCCGATATTCGCTGAGGCCGCAAATCCAAGTCCTCCGACCAGCGCGGAGGTCAGGTCGCTGATGATGTCGCCGTTCATGTTGGTGGTGACAATAACTTCGAACTGCTCCGGCTTTTTGACAAGTTGGTGCGCGCAATTGTCGATGATAATATGGATTGCCTCAATGTCGCCATACTCGCGGGCGACATCCTCAAACGTGCGTTTGAGTAAGCCCTCGGTCAGTTTCATGATATTGGCTTTCGTGGCACAATGGACCTTCTTGCGTCCCTCGGCGCGAGCGACCTCGAATGCGAGACGAACGATTTTCTCGCAGCCTTTGCGCGACATAATTTTCAGGCATTGAGCCACGCCGGGGGTTTGCATGTGCTCGATACCGGCGTAAACATCCTCGACGTTTTCTCTTACGACAATCAGATCGATGCCGCGCCCACTATATGGTGTCGGCACACCGGGAATCTCGCGCACCGGACGAAGATTGCCATAGGTCTCAAACAGCTTCCGCAGAGTCACATTGGCGCTTTTCTCGCCATAACCAACCGGCGTCTCCAGAGGACCTTTGAGGGCGATACGGGTCTTGCGAATCGACTCGATTGTGTCCGGAGTTACCCCCGATGGAATACCTTTCTTGAAAACGCTGGCCCCCGCTTCGCGTTCTTCCCATTCGATGGCTGCGCCGGTAGCTTCGATGATCTTCTTGGTGGCCGCCGTCACCTCCACACCGATGCCGTCGCCGGGAATGAGGGTGATTAAAGTCTTCCCCGATTCAGTTTTGTAGGGCTTCATAGTTGCTGTACCTCATACGTATATGTTAATCAATTGCTTTCGTTTCGAATGTCGCCAATGTACACAGATATTGGTCAGATTTCAAGAGAAATCAGAAACGATGACCGCATAGGGTTACCTCTGGGCAACGCGCAATTCATCCAAGATTCTACGATAGGCAGAGGGAAAAGGATAGCTGTAGATTTCAGCGAGTCTGAGCCAGCGCCAACCGTCGGCAGGTCGCACGCCTTTGCCAGTGACGTCGTAGACAATCGGTTTTAGCCGGTGGGCGTATCGAGTGTAATGATGCGTTCGCAGCTCAAGCGCGGGCAGCGGCGAAATCTCGGCTTTGAAGTCCCTGCCAATGAATGTACTGATCGCTGTCTTGGTACGCCCGTTGTCGGGAATTGTCGGCAGCAACCAGAGACCGGCGAAAATGCCACTCTCTTTGCGTCTTGCCATAATCCTGCCATCAGAAATCAATAGCAGCAGGATGCTCCGCTTCTGAATCGTGCTGCTGGCAGTTTTGCTTGGAATCTGGTCCTGTAGGTTTTTCCGAAAAGCGAAACAGAGGGTTTTGAGCGGGCAGGATTCGCACAATGGCCCGCGACTTAGGCACACCGTTTGGCCAAGCTCCATAATAGCTTCGTTGAACTGTCCTGCCTTTCTCGGCGGCATTGCCTGTCCGAGGAACGTCTTGACCTGTTCCTCCAGCGGTCTGTCCAGTCCCCGCAATGCCAAGATCCTGCTCACCACTCGCCGCGCGTTGGCATCGACAACCGGATACGACTTGCCGAAGGCCAAGCTCATAATCGCCGCAGCCGTGCATTCGCCGATTCCCGGGAGTTCTCGCAGAGTATTGTAGCTGTCCGGCAATCGACCACCATGCTGCTGCACTATCAGACGCGCGGAGCGAAGGATGTTGCGTGCGCGACCGTAGTAGCCGAGCCCTTCCCACAGAGTCAGCACTTCGCGTTCGTCTGCGGAAGCAATTGCCGCAATATCCGGAAAGCGCCCCAGCCAGCGCTCAAAAAACGGAATCACGGTTTTGACAACTGTCTGCTGCAACATGATCTCGGAGATCCAAACCGAATAAGGGCTGACATAGCGGCGCCAAGGGAGATCACGTCGATGCGTCGCAAACCAGCGGATCAGTTTGCGTCGGAATGTCGCAGTCAGGTCGGGTTCTTTGGTAGTCCTGTTTGATGCAAGACGAGTCATTATAAGAATACGTCGATCTCAATCATTCTGCGACCACTCCGTCGATCACACTTTGCGTATACTTCATCCGTATCTTTGTCAAGATTCTGCTTGACGCCCTTCGGGACGGATGTTATACAACTGCGCAGGCAAGGAGGCCCCAATTTGTCAGTCTGGCTCTATGCAATAATCAGCGTCCTGATCATCAGCGCTGTCTCATTGATTGGCGTCGTCACTCTGGGCATGGGTGGCGAAAGAATGCGGAAGATCACTCTCTTTCTGGTCAGTTTCGCAGTCGGCGGTCTATTTGGTGATGCTCTGATCCACCTGTTGCCGGAGACCTTCAAAGACAACCAGTCACCCCTTCTCTCTTCACTCTACATCATCATCGGTATCTTGATATTCTTCGTGCTGGAGAAGTTTCTTCGTTGGCGTCACTGTCATCTCCCCGAACATGACCATGTTCATCCGTTCGTCACCATGAATCTAGTTGGTGAAGGTGTGCACAATTTTATCGATGGCGTGCTGATTGGTGCAAGCTACATGGTCAGCATTCCGCTGGGGATCACCACCAGTCTGGCGATCATGCTACACGAAATACCCAAAGAATTCGGCGGTTTTTTTATCCTTGTGCACGGTGGGCTGTCCGTCAAACGCGCTCTCCTGCTCAATTTCCTGGCAGGGATGGTCGCGGTCGTCGGAACTTTGGCTTCGCTTTCCATCGGATCACATATCCAGGGGTTTTCGGCAGCGTTGGTGCCGATTACTGCTGGTGGATTTCTCTATATTGCCGGTTCTGATCTGATTCCGGAGTTGCAGCACGATGTCAAGGTGTCGGCTTCTATCGGCCAATTTATCGGCATCATCCTCGGCGTCAGCATGATGTCGCTGATGCTGTTGTTTGAAGCGCCGGGGCATTAGGCCAAAGCCCTTCACCCGCGTTCACTCCATTTCCCACCCAAAAAGCGCTTGCCGGTCATCATAACAACAGATATGGTGCTGCTTTTTGAGGAGGTAATATGAAGCTGGAACTGAAGAAAATCTCGGTTTGGGCGGCGGTGAAAGTATCCTTTGTGCTCAACCTGATACTTGGCTTTATCATGGGCATATTCTATGCCATATTTCTGCTGCTGATTGCCAGCCTGCCGATCGGCATGATGGGAGAAGATTCCCCACGCATGTTTTCAGCGTTCGCCGGTATTGCGGCGATCTTTCTGCCATTCTTCTTCGCTTTCTTCCTCGGAGTGATCTACACGATCATCGTCGCAATTTCGGTAGTTGCGTACAACTTGGTAGTGAAGCTAACCGGTGGACTGGAGTTTGAGTTCAAGCCGGTTGTAGAAATCGTCCCGGTGTCCGCTTCGGCTGGTTTCACGCAGCCGCCATCGGGAGGAGAGCAGCAAAGCACAATATGAGTTTCTCGGAAGTCAGAGTTCGCATTGCGCCCTCGCCGACCGGCTATTTCCATGTCGGTACCGCCCGCACCGCAATTTTCAACTGGCTCTTTGCCAGACATGTAGGGGGCAAGTTTCTACTGCGCATCGAGGACACCGATGTCGAGCGATCGCGCAAAGAGTATGTGGATGTCATCCTTGACGGCCTGAAATGGCTCGGCATGGATTGGGATGGTGAGATAGTATTCCAATCTTCAAGACTGAAGAGCTACAAGCCCTTTGCACTAGAGCTGATCGAGCGCGGTTGTGCCTATCGCTGTTTCTGCACTGCTGAGGACTTGACCCAGAAAAGACAGGCGGCGCAGCTGGCGAAAGTGAATTATCACTATGATCGAAGTTGCCGCAATCTAAGCGCTGAGCAGATTTCCGCCAATCTTGAAGCGAACAAGTCGCATGTAATACGGCTCAAACTGCCCTTGGAAGGAAATGCGACGTTTGACGACGTCGTACTCAGCGCGCTGGAAAAAGACTATCACGAGCTTGATGATTTCATCATCCTCAAATCCGATGGCAACGCGATCTACAATTTCGCAGTTGTGATTGATGATCATGATATGGGAATCTCACACGTGATCCGTGGCAATGATCACATGACTAACACCTTCCTGCAGGTTGAGATCTACAAGGCGCTGGGTTGGGATTCACCGACTTTCGCGCATCTGCCGATGATTCTCGACCTCAATCGCAACAAGGTTTCCAAACGCAAAGGTGCGAAAGGCATCACCGACTACCAGCATGAGGGTTACCTCCCCGAGGCCCTGTTTAATTTTCTGACGTTGCTTGGTTGGTCACCGAAAGATGATCGCGAGAAAATGCTGCGACAGGAATTGATAAATGTGTTCACGCTGGAGGGCATCAACACGTCGAATGCGGTATTTAATCCCGAGAAGCTGCTCTGGCTCAACGGCGAGTATATTCGCGAGAAGACTAATCACGAAATCGCCGTGTTGGTGGCGCCGATGTTGGTCGAAAAGGGATTGACTACCAAATACTATCTCGAAACGCGCTGGCAGTGGTTGATGAAGGTTGTTGGACTACTTAAGGAGCGCTGCAAGCTGTTGACCGATTTTGTGGAAATGAGTAGCTACTTCTTTACCGATAACTTCGAATATGATGGCAAAGGCGCTGCGAAACACTTCACTCCGGAAGCCGTCCAGCGTTTAACGGTACTGGCCGAGAAGTTCGCCGCGGTGAGCGAGTTGACCGAAATCAAGGCCGAGGAGATTGTTCGCACTTACGCCGAGGAGTTGCAGGTCAAACCAGCAGTCCTGATCCATCCGACGCGACTGGCGGTGACAGGTCTGACAGCCGGACCTTCACTGTTCGGGTTGTTGGAGGCGGTGGGAAAGGAGAGAGTTGTCTCGCGACTCAAACGAGCAATTTCACTTGTGTCCGAGAGACCTGCCGAGGATGTCGGGATGAAGATTGCGGCCGCACAGAGGTCGTTAAATCAGATTGAAGTGCCTGAGTCAACGACGGTTCACAAGCCTGTCGAGGAGACGAAAAAGAAGCAGCCCAAGTAACCGCTTTGCGTATGACGTGTCTATGGGCAATTACGGACTGCCTATTGATTGAAAGCTGCAAATAGAAGGAGACCATGATGGATAAGAAAAAAGAGTTGCAGGAAGAAATCGAGCGCCTCGAAAAAGAGTACGGGCACGTGCAGGCAAAGCCGGTACCAGACAAGAAGAAGGTTGATCACCTCTACAAACGGCTCAAAAAAGCCCGCAAGGAACTGAAAGAACTCGACGAGAAGAAATAAGCGGGCAGCAGACCTTAGCACCCGATCTGTGGGGCAACTGGAAAGTTGCCCCGCTGTTTTTTGTGATCACTTTTTGTCCGTGGGATTTACCATGCACTACGCGGTCAGACCATTTGGCCGCCGCGATATCATACTCTCTACCACAAACAGATACCGGGAGTTACCTTGGGGGTAACTCCCGGCCGATGCGTGTGGGGGGCAAAACACGCTAACAAGGGGGGAATGCTTATCGTTTCTACTTACACCCCGCACACGGCTGCGGTCCGTGGGAAAATATGTAGCTGATCAGATACACCACGTCCGCGATGCTGATGCTGCCATCGCAGTCTGCATCACCTGCCGCCAATGGCGATGGCGCCGGTCCGTGGGAGAAGATGTAGGCGATGAAATAAACCACATCCGCGATGTCAATCTGCGCGCTGCCATCGGCGTCGCCGCAAATGTAGCCGAGCGCGGCCACATAGCGATCATGCGCCGAAACTGCCGAATTTCGCAATGACAGCAGATCCGTGCCACCAATCATGGCGAAAGCGGCCGTATCCGATTGTCCCGGCGCCAGATTGAATGGTCCCGTTGCGATGCAATACGATTGGTCGTAAGCTCCCGTACCGGCCGTGTCGACTGTGCCATGTGTCAGAAAATTGTACTTCACCGCTTCACTGACCAGACTGCCGGCGACGTTGTAAATGATGTTGAGGTTTCGAATCGCATAGAAAGCTTGAACACCTTCGGAATTCAGCACTGTCGTCCCGCGATATTTGGTGCTGCCGTTCTGCCACATATAGCCCAGACCCAGATCGCGGGCGAAATCACTGCGGTCGGAACTTCCACTGCCCCATGGAAAATCCCAATCGCAATACAGCCCGACGTACATACCACCAATGCTGATCAGGGAGCTGTTCGTGATAATGTACTGCAAAATAACGTACCGCGAATCGGTGGGCGAATTACTGTAGTTAGCGGAGTGCTGCTGCACGGTGATGCCAAGAGGATGTTGCGCATTCTCGTCTGTGAACCGACAGGCGGTTTCCACATCTCCCAACCCGCCTCCGGTAGACAAAATCAGATTGCCGTCGGGAGCGACGACAAAATCGATATCAACATTGCCGGTCAGATTTACAATGCCGTCGGAGACATGGCTGCTGTCAACCCCGATCATCAAACCGCATTGAAAGAGGTTGTTGGTGTCGTTGGCAGGATAGACAAACCCTACGCCGCCACGAGGAGATGTTGATCCAGATGCTAGGCCGTAGGTGCCGTAGTTGCTAACTGTGAAGCTGCAACTGTCAGCAATATGCGTGTACGAGGATTTGACGAGAGAAGCACCGACCACAAAATGAAGCCGCACGTCCTTCTGGTAGCCGCCACTGTTGCCGTTCAAGTGCAAGTTGACAGTGAGAACGGTTCCTTCCGGCAGCGCCGAGGCAAACAGCAATCTGAAGGGTGATGCGCTGTTGCTGGAACTGGTGTTTGTGGCGAGGTCTCCGAAACTGGTCGTGCCGGTTACGATCGTAACTCCGGCATCAGGGTTACCCAGTTCGCCCGAGACATTGACCGCGCTGACACCAGAATTCCGTAGCGTCACAACAACATCCGCCTGCTGTCCGGAAGCGACTGAATCCGGGCTCACCCCCTGGATATATATGTTTGTCTCGTTGTTCGGCGGCAGCAGAGCCATTGCTGCCGGTATGTTTATCAACCCCCAGCCGAATGTGTTGTCTTCCCCGGGAGTGCCCTTGTCGACAGCCGAAAGCATCAATGCCGCCTTGATTTCCTCGACAGTGGCATTCGGATTGTACTGCCTCAATAAGGCTACCGCGCCGCAGACGTAAGGCGCTGCATAAGATGTCCCGGTCACTACCGCATAGGGAGTATTGATGTCAGGGTAGGTCGTCCTGATCTGATAGCCGGGAGCGACTACTTCCGGTTTGATCGAAACGCCATCACAGTCAGATGGACCGCGACTTGACCCCGACCAGATAGAATCCGGATTCGTCGGGCTAACCGCACCGACTGCAAAATTGCTGTACAGCGTGCTTGCCCGGTTGGCAGGATTGCGCAAAGACATCGAATAGGGGCCTTCATTGCCACAAGCAAAGACGACTACTGTGCCGAGCGCTTCAAGATTGTCAATCGGCTTCCAGAAAATATCGCGGCAGTCAAGGATACTCTGCTTGAAACCCCAGGAATTATTGAGGACATCGGGCACGTCTTCTATTGTGTTCGGGTCGCCGTCGGGGTCTGCCGCCCATTGGAATGCTTCCAGGAAGTTTGCGTGTGGGACGTCCACGACCATAGCGCTAATCCAATCGGCGCCAAACGCTACTCCGACAGTATCTCCGGTAGCGTCATCCTTTCCGACCATCACTCCCATTGTCGCGGTGCCATGCGCCCCGCTTGACAGTGAGCTTTCCCAATGGGGATAGGTCTGACCATAGATGGGGTCAAACCAGCATTGCTGCGCCGAGTAACCATGATTGCCGTGAAAGGAATTCTTCAGCGCCGGATGATCTCCGTTGATGCCTGAATCAAACGAGGCAATCAGTGTTCCTGTGCCGGTATACCCGAGCGCCCACATACTGTCCGCCCCGATGGCATGAAGACCAACAAACGCACCCTGATTCTCAGAAAAATCGGATGTCGTCTGACTTTGCGGATAGTAAAGCGACTGCATAGGCAAGTCTTCCGCGATCACTTCGATATCCGAGCGCCCTTGTAACTCACTTAGGAATTTTTTGGTTGCTTCGACTTGCAGAGCATTCGCTATCCAGTAAGCTTCATAGGACTTGACCACACCGCTCCCCAAGCCCTTGTCCAGCAATAGCCTGATACTTTTCTGATCGGTGCTGGCAGACGTACGCAACTCCTCAACAAAAATCCGATGAGCTACCTGTCGTGTCAATCGCTGCTGTTTCTGTTGGGTGGCAAGAGCTTGGACGTCCAACTGAGTGTGCATAAACACCAATACTGACGTAAAATCCCCGTCGGATTGATTTGAGAGTGTTACCGCAAGTTCGTCTGTCAGTTGGGCGGACATGCCTGTCGTCACCCAACCAAAAATCCCCCAGCAGGCGGCAATCAGCAAGAAGTGTCTCATTTTCATATTTTTATCTCAGTTTGGGTAATGCCCTACAGCTTAATTCAGTGCCGAAGCTTCAGAAATCGCTCGGCTGGAAGTAGAAATCTGTGTCGCCTTAGGCGACACCAAACAATTTAGCCAATTATCACGAAAAGTCAATGCTTTTGCTGCTGGCTTGGCACTCCACAGGCTATACGGATGGGAAGACTAACTGTTCAGTTCGAATATTAGCCGCAGGCCATCCAGAGTGATATCTGGCAGTACCTCGGAGATATACTTGGATTTAGGGGCGATCAGCGGCGCTAATCCGCCTGTGGCAACGACTTTGGGCTGTTTTACCCAGTGCTGGGCAATGCTCTCGATGATGTAGTCGGTCTGCCCGATAGCGCCAAGGTAGAATCCGGCCTTCATGGCGTCCTCGCTTGATTTCCCGATAGGGGATTGTGGGGCTTCAAAAGATATCTTGAAAAGCTGTGCTGCCCGAAATGCCAGCGCTGATTGTGCCGTCTCGATGCCCGGAGCGATCACGCCACCCAGAAATGCGCCCTGTTCTGAGACGACGCCGAAAGTAGTGGCTGTGCCGAAATCGACGATTATTGTTGGGCCGCCAAACCGGTCAAAAGCGGCGACGGCATCGCAAATTCGGTCGGTGCCGATCTCCGACGGCTGCGGATAGTCGAACGTGATATTGAGCTTGAGCCGGGGGCTGACAAAGAGTGGTTCGAGATGGTAGTAGTCTTCAGCCATGCGACGGAAGACAGCTTCCAGTTTGGGCACGACCGATGCAATTACCATCGCTTCGAACGAAGGCAGCCGCTTGAGTTCCACGAACTGGCTCAGGATCATCGCCGACTCATCGGATGTCCGGGCATGGTCTGTGGCAATGCGAAGAGTCGTTAGCAGCGTCTTGCCGTCATAAAAACCAAAGACGATGTTGCTGTTGCCAATATCAACTGCCAGTAACATGGGTCAGTCTCCTTCTCTGGCAATATATCCTTGGTCATCGTCGGGGACAACCGATTTCGCTTGGTCACGGTAGTCCGGTTTGTTACCATGCTTGTCAATGACGACACAACGCCTTATCTGTCTGGTCAGCTCTCTGTTAGCCTCGGCATTGCTGTTTGCCGGTTGCAGCACAAGGCCGGACAGCAAATTCGACCCCCGGTCGGGA
>CAIYYT010000164.1 GCA_903930455.1 uncultured bacterium
ACCGTAATAATTTACTTGCGTATGCTTTTGGTGGCTTTTATCTTCGGGCGATTTTTTCGGGGGCTGTCATAGGCTTTCGTCTTGACGTCGAAGTTAAAGAAAGAAAATGAATTGATGGTAATATACATCGCTCGGAAGACGGGTGATAGAAAGGTGACAAAGTGAGTCTAAGCCCAACATTCTTTATCGGCTTTGTCTACGCTATCTCGGCGATCTCACTTCTGTTTGCTCTATACCTTGCCAGGAAGGTTCTCAAGAGTGACACAGGGACCGCCGAAATGCGCGAAGTGTCGGACGCGATCAAAGAAGGCGCCAGCGCCTTTGTCCGAAAGCAGTACACGACGATCGGCTACCTGGCGATTGGCGCGGCCATTCTGATTTTCGTTCTGTATCAGTTTGGTCTCAAAGATTCTAATGCCATGAAAGTTACGATCGCGTTTGTGATCGGTGCGGCGGCATCCTCAATCGCCGGGATCATCGGCATGTACATCTCGGTACGGTCGAACATCCGAACAGCTTCGGCAGTAAGGACAAGTCTGAACGGTGGTTTGCAGATGGCCTTGCGCGGTGGCGCTGTGTCCGGCATCACCGTGGTTTCCATGAGCTTGCTTGGCGTTGGCGGACTGTTTGCCATTTATGGCGGTTTGGCTAGCGCTGGTGCTGCGGAAGCAACGACAGTGCCATTGCAGATCGTTGGTTTCGGTTTTGGCGCCAGTTTTGTGGCGCTGTTTGCTCAGCTTGGCGGCGGTATCTTCACCAAGGCTGCGGATGTCGGCGCCGATCTGATCGGCAAAGTGGAATCAGGTCTTCCGGAAGACGATCCTCGTAACCCTGCCGTGATTTCCGACCTTGTCGGTGACAACGTCGGCGACTGCGCCGGTCGTGGCGCTGATCTATTTGAGTCGATCTCGGCGGAGAATATCGGCGCAATGATTCTCGGGATGGCTCTCTGGCCGCTGTTCGGTCTGTACGGTATTATCTTCCCGCTGGTCGCGCGTGCTTTCGGTCTTATCGCGACGATGGTTGGCGTGATGGTCGTCAAGATCAAAGAAGACGAAGACCCTATGAAGGGACTCAATCGCGGATACTTTGTTACGACCATTCTTGCGATGATCGGTTTCTATATTTCGGTTTACTTCCTGCTGGGCAACAATATCTGGTTTTTCTTTGCCGGTGTCGTAGGCCTGATCACCGCGCTGGCGTTTGTGTTCGTCACGCAGTACTACACCGAGTATCGTTATCGTCCGGTCAAAAGCATTGCCTTGGCATCGCAAACCGGCGCGGCAACCAATATCATTATGGGTTACTCGGTCAGTATGGAATGCGTCGGTATTCCGGTGCTCCTGATCTGTGCGGCGCTGATGGCTTCATACCAATGCGGCGTGCATGCACTGGCGGCGATGCCGGGTCTGCAAATTGCAGCGCACAATGCCGGTTTCTACGGCACGGCGGTAGCAACGATGGGTATGCTAGCTCCCTGCGCGTACATATTGGCGATGGATACCTTTGGGCCAATCACTGATAATGCCGGTGGCATTATCGAAATGTCTGGTCAGCCGAAAGAAGTTCGTGTCCGCACGGACAGGCTTGACTCGGTAGGCAATACAACCAAAGCCCTCACCAAGGGATATGCGATCGGCAGCGCGGCTTTGTCGGCGTTCCTGCTGTTCCGCGCCTATATAGATGAAGTTGAGAAGTACATGGTGAAACGCGGCATCACCGGCGTCATTAGAGTCGATCTCAGTGATGTGGCTACGTTTGTAGGCGCGTTGTTGGGTGCGGCGCTGGTATTTGTGTTCGCTTCCCTCGCGATTCGGGCGGTCGGCCGCGCGGCATATTACGTTATCAATGAAGTCCGTCGTCAATTCAAGGAATTCCCGGGCATTATGAAGGGGACGCAGAAGCCGCTCTATGGCCGCTGTGTCGAAATCGTTACGGCGGGCGCGCTCAAAGAAATGGTACTTCCTGGTCTGCTGGCGGTATTGACGCCAGTCGCGGTCGGAGTGCTTTTCCGCCTGTTCAGTCCCACTGGATCGCTGGCGGCAGTGCAGACCGTGGCGGCAATGCTTATGGTCGGTACCATTACTGGTATTCTCGTCGCTACAATGATGAACAATGGTGGTGGCGCTTGGGACAACGCCAAGAAGTTCATCGAAACTGGCCAGTTTGGCGGCAAGGGTTCCGAAACGCACAAAGCGGCCGTTGTTGGCGACACTGTTGGCGATCCGCTGAAGGACACTGCGGGACCTTCGATTCACGTGCTGATCAAACTACTCAGCACGGTATCGCTTCTGGCAGCGCCGTTCTTCTTGTAGTTCTCTCGCTGCTTTCTGAATTATTGGCCGGCAGATAGCATCATCTGCCGGTCTTCTGTTTTTGATGTTGCAGTTGCCGAGGGTGCACGGTAGCTTTGCCTGAATTATGGATACAGGACGGCAAAAAGCAGGTGGCATTGCCGTCGGCTCGAAAGTCATCTTGCGTGACCGCTGCGCCGATGACGTTGATCGATTCATCTATTCGCAAACGCACGGTGAGTGGCGTTTTCTGGATGCTCCTTGGGAGTCGCCACGCGATAAACTCACGCCTGATGAGGAAGCGAAGATCAGACAGCAATTCCTCGACAGTTGCAGAGAAGAACCTCCCGTGCCGCGCAAACGCGCTATGATGGTCACCGGAGATAACCACGTGATCGGCTTCGTCAATCGCTATCCGCATGAGCGTTTCCCCAACCTCTTTCTAGTAGGCATGCGCATCTGGGAGGATGACTTCCTGAGTCGTGGTTATGGTACCGAGGCGCTACGATTATGGGTCAATTATTTGTTCGACAATTCTACCGTGCACCGCATCGGCGCCGCCACCTGGTCGCTTAATCCCCGCGCAATTGCACTGTTGAACAAGGTCGGTTTCACCCACGAAGGCACGGAGAGGGAACTGGCTTTGTGGCAAGGTCGCTGGCAAAATCGTTTGTATTGTGGGATGCTACGCTCGGAGTGGGAACTAAAGAGCCAAACCTCGTTCTGAATACGAAAAACCGGCATTGAACTCACTATGGCTGTGAGGTAATGCTCCGAAATCCTCATCTGGCAAAGCAAAACCGACCGATCAGATGATCGGCCGGTGTCATTTCTTTCCGAGATAACTGACTCTAGCAGGGTGCTGCACCGCCGCTGAAGATGTAGTTGATCAGGCACACGACGTCGGAAATATCAATCGCGCCGCTGCAGTCAGCATCGCCCGCTGCCAGGGGAGCCGGCTCAACCCCACCTGAGAAAATGAAGCTGATGAGATAGACCACATCTGATACATCGACGTCGCCACTGCCATCGGCGTCACCGTGAACATACGATGGTGGAGCAAAGGAGACATGCAGCGCCGCCCAAGTGTTGACAATGCCCCAGCCATAGGAATTATCGGGTGTCGACGCGCGGCTGGCAGTGCTCATCATGGCCTCCCGAACCTGCATATTCGTCCAGTCGGGATGTGCGCCCCAGATGACCGCGGCTGCTCCAGCCGTCAATGGGCAAGAGAAGGATGTGCCGCTGCCGTAACTATAGTCGGCATCGCTGCTTGATGAGGCAAGATAATCAGATGAACCGCGAGCGCAGACCTCGGGTTTCATACGGCCATCGGCGGTCGGACCCCTGGATGAAAACGAAGAAAGCGCGCCGGTAGAAGTGACAGCGCCGACGGAGATAATGCTGTCGGCATCAGCGGGCGCGCCCATGGTCGTGGCTCCCGGGCCACTGTTGCCGATTGAGTTGCAGACGAGAATGCCGTAACGGGCGGCCTGTAGTGCGCCGAGAGTGCTGACACAAGTCCGACCGTTGTAGTCTGAGGTCGTGTACCAGTCCGAGTAGCCGAGCGAAGAGGAAATGATGTCGGTACCGACGGAATCTGCGAACTCTACTGCCGCCACCCAATTGTCTTCTTCAACCACAGTCTCCGTGCGAATATCCTCTGTCTTGCAGAGTATAAATGAAGCTTTGTAAGCCGGGCCATAGTGGACTCCCGGATTCTCGCCGCCGCACGTTGACCAGGTAGAAGTTCCATGACTCCAGGCGCTGGCATCGTCATTCGCCTCATTGTCAACGACGGTATCATGAAAAACGAAATCGTACTTCGCCAGCAAACGTCCCTGACTGAGAATCTGCGTGAAGGAATTGTGCGTGGTACGGAAGCCGGAATCAAACATGGAGATGATTATGCCTTGACCGGCATAATTCGAATCATGGCATTGAGGGACGCTGATCTGGGTGAGTTGTGCCGCGGAACTGCCGTAGGAGAGTCCTTTGGAGTCGAGTCCTGATTTCTCCTGTTGAATGACCGATTTGTCATCCACAGGGGAGTCTTTGCTCCTCTTGTAGACCGCGACTGGCTGAATCCTCTCGACGAAGGGAAACTTGCCGATCAGATCGAGCGCTGCTTGGTCAACTTCAAACGATGCGGCGTTGAGCCATCTCGACGCCCAGCGGAGTTTGGCGCCGGCATTCGCGACCAGATCGACGTAGCGCTCATTCACCGGCAGGTCAGCAAATTCGATTGCGCTAATGCCATGCTTGACACGACGCGCCAACGCTCGTGGAGCGAGAGTCTCTCTGGCGGCCAGAGTCGCCGACTCGAACTGGCCTTTGGTATAGACTCCCTTGTCTGTAAAGAAAACCCAGACTTTGACTTTTCCATTCTCTTGGTGCTTCTCGACGTAGTGGGCAGCGTTTGACGAAAAAGCGATTGGTTGCTTTGGTCTCACCAGGTCCGGATACTGCAGTGTCGGCTGGTTCTTGGCAACTCCTAGAGCAGACACCAGCAGGATGGTCAGAGCGGCCCAACGGATCGATCGTGTCATTATTCACCTCTTGACAGGTACCAATTGCAGTAACTTCTACTTAGTCAATATATTACAATCATCGTCGTTGTCAATGGCTATCTTGTCAAGCCACGCCTCTATATCAAGCATTCCTGCACCGCCATAAAGGTTATCGGCACTACTGCCCGTCTCCCTCTGCGTTGGGTGTCTCAATAGGCACGCCGCCGGGCGTCAAGTGTAGGGCATTTCCCACACTGTAACGGCAGACGATAACACTTTAGTTCTTGCGCAATAGCATGACGGGCGTTGCGGGACGAGCAAGTATCTGTAAATCAGGCGGTTAGCTTTTCAGTGCGAATTCGGCAGGGGGATTGCAGAAGCATACGACGAAATGATTGGTGACGGAGTGTGAATATGAAGATTAAGCTGCTTGACGACAGCGGTGTCTCGATGTTGGAAATGATGATAGTGGTGGTAGTAATAGGGCTCTTGGCTGCGATATCGTTGCCGAACTTTGGGGGCACGATACATAAAATGAAATTCGACAACGAAGGGCGCGACATTGTCAGTGCACTCAGGTATGCTCGCAGCGCCGCTATTACACTTCAGCAGCCGATTGGAGTCTATTTCGATATTAACGGAAAGAAGACGCGGACTTTTCTCGACCGTGTTAGCGTTGGCAGCAACATCTTTGAGACAGGTGACTCACTGCTGCGTTCAGACAGCCTGGAAGCCAGCGTCAGCTATTTTAATGCGACATTTTCCGGGCAAACCATTGTCTTTCAGCCGGATGGCACGGCATCAGCAGGTGGCTATGTCGTTGCTCATGCGAGCACTGATGTGGGCTCACGGTCGTTTACGATCGGAGTAACGGCAGGCAGTGGACGCGTGCGACTAGACTACTACAACTAAGACTGAAACAGTGCGCTACTCCTGCGGTGTGATCGCTATCCCCCTCAAGAAGCCGAACGGCTCAGAGTGAAAGCCGGTCGCTGGCGGGTCGAACACGACCCGCCGTTTTTTTCCCCTCCAGCTAATATTTTGAGCAGCAAGCGACGATAATAAAACTGACATAAGGGACTTAACATGTATGAGTATAGCGCAAAGCCAATAGTCTTGCGCCCAAATTCCGCGAAATAGATACGGTTTAACATAAAGGTAAAATATGCTGTTTGGACAAGGAAGCAAGACAACCATCGGCCTCGATATTGGCGCCTCGTCCGTCAAGTGCGTCAAACTGGAGCGCCGGAGTGGTTCTTTTGCGCTTCTGGCAATGGAGATACGTGATCTCCCTCCGGAAGCGATAGTCTCCGATGAGATCAAAGATCGCGACACCATCATCTTCAACATTCAATCGGTTATGGACGCCTGTGATCCACGCGCCAAGGACGTTGTCGTCTCGGTGTCGGGGCATGGTGTCATCACCGACAAGATCACGATCGACCGCAAGACGGGACCGGAAGCGGAACAGGCGATTCTGTTCGAGGCGGAACAAAGGGCGCCGTACGATATCGATGACGTCTCTATGGATTATCACATCATCAGTAACGACGAAGTCAACGGCAAGATGGATGTCCTGCTGGTGGCAGCTCGCAAAGACTTTCTCAAGAGCTACCTTGATTTGGTCACTGATGCCAACCTTCGACCGGTAATCGTCGACACGGATGCTTTCGCTGTCCTAAATGCGTACGAACTGAACTACGATATTCACCCGGAGCGAATCACGGCGCTGGTCAATATCGGTTACGACAATACAAACGTGGTCTTTATCAAAGATGGCTTGTTCCACTCGACCCGCGACGTCGCCGCCGGCGGACGAATGATCTTCGACACCATTCAAAAGGAATTCCGCTTGAATCAGGAGTTGACGATGAAGGCGATTAAGGGCGAGATGGAAGCAAGCATCGATCAGGACATGCTCAAAGCAACAATCGTTTCCTCCGCCGAAGAGTTGATTTCGGGCCTGGAGGTGGCGTTTTCCTACTTCCGGTCGTTGGCGAAGGTTGAGAAAATTGACTGGGTGGTGCTGTCGGGTGGAGGCGCGCTGATGCCCTACCTGCCGGAATTCCTGCAGTCGAAGCTGAACATCCCGATCGAAATCGCAAACCCGCTTCGGAACATTGAATATGATCCCGATCTCTTTGCTTCTGTGCAGCCGGAACGAATCGCCCCGCTTCTGGCAGTGCCGATCGGATTGGCAGCGAGAAAGGTACAGTAGCCATGATAGAAATAAATCTACTCCCCAAGGAATACAAAAAGCGCGCCAACGTTCTAAGCTTTGACAAGAAGGCGATTTATGCCGGTATCGCAGCAGCGGCTCTGGTCGTGGTGATGGGTGGTCTGACCTTCTATCAGAGTACTCAGGTTGGCAAGTTGAACAAACTGATAACCAGAGCGCGCATGGAAGAGAATCGCTACAAAAAAGACATTGCGGTAATCGATGCGCTAACCGAGGTCAAGTCCAAGATAATGGCGCGCGTTGATGCTATCGAGAAGCTCGATCAGCGTCGCACTTTCTACATCTCTTTGCTGGAAGACCTGAACTCACGAATACCGGAATATCTGTGGATGACCGGATTCCTGGAGATACCGGCGGGCAGCGAGCCGCAAGGCGCCTCGCAGCCGGGTACCAAAGGAAAACCGATGCAGCAGCCGGGTGGTGCGACTGGGGCAGCCACGGCCGCATCCCAGCAGGGCAAGCAGCCTCCGCAGCAAGCGGATGCTACTGCAAGTCCGACGCAGGGCAGCGCCGAGATCGAAGGATATGCGTTTAGTCTCAACTCCATCGGCTCATTCATGATTGGCATGATGAAGTCAGACTTCTTCAAGAACGTCAAATTGAATCGTGCCGTTGCCGAAGACATCGGCACGGTCACTGCCTATACCTTCAAGATTTCCTGTGACCTTAACTATGATGCCCATTTGATTCAGGAGAACCCGACCGACACCGAAGAGGGGCCGCAGATCGGGAGCATTCACGGATCGGATGACGGTCAAGGTTACGGCAATGATGATTTCAACGACTATCAGGGGCAGTAGCTTCAACACTGAACAGTGAGAGCCGGAGGCAGAAATGGATTTTAGAGACCCGAAAACACAGAGACTTCTGCTGGTAGCGCTTGGCTTCATCATGGTTGTCTACTTCTGGAATTCGAAGATATACAGTCCGCGTAGTCAGCGCTTGGACTCGCAACGCGCCAGCTACGAGTCGATCATGACCAACCTCAAGACCATTGAATTGAAAGCCAAGTCACTCGCAGGATTGCGCCAGGAATATGAGAAACTGCTCGACCGCTACCAGAACATCGAGCAACTGCTTCCTGAAGAGGAGCAGGTTCCCGATTTCCTGTTGCAGTTACATTCGGCTTCGATGTTGTCACAGGCGCAGATTACGGAAGTGTCGCCGCAGATGGCAGGTGGAGAAGCATTCTACAACACATCGGAGTACAACATCAGGTTCTTGGGCACCTACCATGAACTGGGACGCTTTTTGGCGGCGGTTGCCAACTTCCCGTTTATCACCAACGTCTCGCGCATGCAACTGAAGGGACTACCGCCGGAGGTTGCATTGGGCAAGAACCCGACGGACAGGCACACCGCAGGGGACTTTGACTCCAAGTCACTCGAAGCAAGTTTCACGCTGTCAACCTACTATGTCAAGCCCGACGAGAAACTCAAGGGCGTGCAATTTGACGGAGCGGAGGTCAGACCATGAAAACCCGACTCCTCCTGTTCGTCGTGTCCCTGTGCTGCGCATGTTTGTGGGGTAGCGCCACGGCAACTGTCAAGGTGACTAACATCTACTTGCAGAAGAGCTCGCAGTTCACCGAAGTGACACTTGTCTGCGACGGTGTCACCGAATTTACACATCAGATTGTTGAGGCGGCGGCGAACAAGCCCTACCGCATTGTCGTTGATGTGAAAAACGCCGTGCCGGGTCTTCCGCAGATCACTTTCAAGAATCTGCCATCCACCTCGATCAAACAGATTCGCACGAGTCAGTTTTCGACTGATCCCGAGAAAGTCGTCCGCATTGTGTTTGATGTTGCCGGAGCTTTGACCTACAAAGTTAAGGGAGGCGGCAATACATTTACGCTGCAGATTAATACCCCCTCGGACAAGGATTTCCCAAAATGGTCAGCAGTGACTGGGGCCTCGGCGCCAACACTTGCCACGACCAAGACGGAACCCTCAACCAAGATAGAGGTGGCCTCCAAACCTCAGGAGACCAAGAAGACGGAATCGCCAGCTAAGGTGCAGACGGTGGCCTCCAAGCCTGAGGCAACCAAGAAGATGGAAACGCCAGCCAAGGCGCAGACGGTGGCTTCCAAGCCTGAAGCAACTAAAAAGGTGGAAGCGCCAGCCAAGGCGCAGACGGTGGCCTCCAAGCCTGAGGCAACCAAGAAGATGGAAACGCCAGCCAAGGCGCAGACGGTGGCTTCCAAGCCTGAAGCAATTAAAAAGGTGGAAGCGCCAGCCAAGACGGAGGTAGCTTCCAAACCTGAAGCAACCAAGAAGGCGGAAGCGCCAGCCAAGACGGAGGTAGCTTCCAAACCTGAAGCAACCAAGAAGGCGGAAACGCCTACCAAGATAGAGGTGGCTTCCCAGCCTGAAGCAACCAAAAAGGTGGAAGCGCCAGCCAAGACGG
>CAIYYT010000165.1 GCA_903930455.1 uncultured bacterium
CGAGGCCAGGATTTCTTTTGCTTGCTGAATTAGTTTCTGTTGATCTAGCGCGTGAAGAGTGCCCATGATTTTCGCTGAATAAATTCGATTGACCACATCCGATAAGGTACCCGAAAAGGAGTAGTTTATCGTGTGATGGCCCAGCGTTTGGAACAGAGGATGATTGAAGAATGGTTCTTGCCAGCTCATTTTCAAATCGACGCCAGGTTCGATCAGTGTTGAGCGACAATTAGGATTGCCGGTCAGCGACAATTAGGATTGCCGGTCAGCGACAATTATCTTTGCCGGTAAAAAATTCCTAGAGGCATAGGGTCTTTGGCATAAATATGCTCAAGGCTCAAATGTCGGGGAAAAAAATTACCGTTCAACAGATAAGGATCTACATGCAATCAAAGCAAAGCGGAAAAACTCAGAAAGTCGCAGCTGCCCAGACAGGATTCTCCGAGCGTAGCGCTCGTAATATTGAAAAGCGTGGTTTTGCAGAAGCAAAGCCCGAGCACAACTGGCGCACCAGGCAAGACCCATTCGAATCTGTCTGGGGGTCCGAGATAGTCCCCCTGCTCGAAAGGTCGCCTCATCTACAGGCGCGAACCATTCTTGAACTGCTTCAAAAAGACCATACCGAGGATTATCCAGACACGATGCTCAGGACTCTTCAAAGAAGGGTCTGCGAATGGAGAGCAACTTCGGGACCGGAAAAAGAGATCATCTTCAGGCAGAACCATCCTCCGGGATGGCAGGGCATGTCTGACTTTACCAATGCAAACTCATTGAGAGTGACTTTACAAGGAGCTCCATTCGAACATCTACTTTACCACTACCGGCTCGTATACAGTACGTGGGAAGCCGTTTCCGTCGTCATGGGAGGAGAGAGCTTCTCGGCGCTGGCTGAAGGGCTGCAAAACGCCTTATGGCTAAGCAGCGGGGTTCCGGAGACCCATCGCACCGACAGCTTGTCAGCCGCCTACAAAAACCGTCCTGACAAAGAAGAAGAGGATTTTACCGAGGATTACACCGCGCTATGCGCGCATTATCAAATGGAGCCAACCCGCAACAATAAAGGGATCGCACGAGAAAATGGCGCCATTGAGTCGTCTCATGGCGATCTCAAAAACCGAATAGATCAAGCGCTGATGCTCCGAGGGTCGAGAGAGTTCTCGTCTGTAGATGACTACAGGCTGTTTGTCAGGGAGATAGTCGCACAGCACAACCGGAGGATTCATAAGAAATACATCGAGGAGCTGGCCTGCTTGAGAGCGTTGCCAGAACATAAAACAACCGACTTTAGCGAGGAGCGGGTTCGTGTGACGAGCGGCAGTACGATCAGCGTTCGCAATACCATTTACTCAGTTCCTTCCCGTCTGATCAATATGACGCTCAAGGTGCATGTTTACGATGACCGCCTTGAATGTTTCATAGGGAACGATTCTGTTATAAAACTCGAAAGGAAGCGACGCAAACAAGGCCGGGAGCATCGGATCGACTATCGCCATGTGATTGGAGCGCTCTGTCGCAAACCACAGGCGTTTCGCAATTACATCTATCAAGAGGAATTGTTTCCAACATTAGCTTTTCGGGCGACATGGGAACGCTTGAATCAAGAACTCGATTCCAGGACAGCCTGTCGCGAATATGTCAAAATCTTGAAAGAGGCGGCACAAGGCGATCAGGAATCGGCCGTCAATCAGTTCTTGGAAGAGGCGTTGCACAAAGACATTCTTCCCCGCGCGGTGCACGTTCAAAAGCTCTTCAGGAAACAAACGGGAGGGCATCCGCAACTGGCGCCAATCCATCAGGAGCTTGCGGATTATGACACGCTGTTAAGCGGAGGCGTCCAATGAGAGAAACTGCTGTTCTTCCCATGCTTCTCAATCAACTGCGCCTTCCAACCATGTCCAGCCTTTGGGAAGGGCTGAACAGGGAGGCCATACAACAAGGCTGGACTCCCGTTCGATATCTAACAGCTCTTTGTGAACATGAGGTGTCGGATCGCGATAACCGGAGGTTAAAGCGTAATATGGCAAGTGCCCAGCTTCCTCGGGGGAAATCCCTGGCGACGTTCGACTTTAGCGCAGTACCCTCTCTCAACAAGAGCCAGATTACGGCATTTGCTTCTGGAGACGTATGGCTCAAAGACGGAGGCAACCTGCTTATTTTTGGTCCCTCGGGAGTTGGTAAAACACATCTTGCAGCAGCCATTGGCGAGAAGTTGGTGGAATCCGGATACCGCGTATTATTCAGCAAAACTACTGAAATCGTTCAGAAATTGCAGGCAGCAAAACGAGCTCTTGCATTGCCGTCGGCTCTTGAGAAACTCGATAGATATGATTGCCTTATTCTGGATGACTTCGGCTATGTCCAAAAAGACCAGAGTGAAACGAATGTTTTGTTCGAGCTGATCTGTGAGCGATACGAAAATAAAAGCCTCCTCATCACCTGTAATCAGGTGTTTGCAGAATGGGATAAAATCTTTATAGACAAGACTATGGCAGTGGCGGCTGCGGATCGGCTGATCCATCATGCGACGATCCTTGAGTTAAATGTGGAGAGCTACAGAAGGAAGGCCGCCTTGGCGCGAGCAAACAATCAGAGCAAATTGGAGATGGCGTGAAAAACACGAGCGGCGCGCGATCCTTCTCATCGGTCTCTGCCAAATGTATTGCCACTTCAAACATGTGTATTACAGGCTTGTCGGGGACTGCCGTCCCCCGCACCTCTGCTTCCGCGTCGGAAGCTGGATCGAAGCGATCCCACTTCCGACTTTGGACTCTGTACTCTCAAATCTGGAGAAAAAGAGGGGGGCAGCCCCCCTCAATCTCCCCCCAGCCTATCGGCATAAGTAAGAGGATGTGTTAAAAGCAGAAAGAGGCTAGGCCTCTTCAAATCAAGGTGAAAGGAAAAGCTAAGCAACCAGACAGTGATGGATAGAGTTTATCCAACCATCCCGAAGAGGGAAAAACCGGCAAAGATAGTTGTCGTCGACCGGAAAAGATAATTGACGCGAAACAGGATAGGACTTTTGGCTTACAATATGCTTTTTCATGCCAGACAGCTAACCCGGCCGGTGACATATCCATGGGAAAAGCGAAAAGTTCACGCTATCACAGCAACAGAGCGGCCCTCTCAGGTACAAAGGGACTATGGCCGAA
>CAIYYT010000166.1 GCA_903930455.1 uncultured bacterium
CGGCCTTGGCCTCGGCATCGGTCATGGTTGAATCGATTTGGAATGCCATCATATTGAAGCCGACACTGGAGTCTCCCTTGATTTCCAACCGGACTCGTGTTGAATCAGAACCACCCTGAGCATCGCGGCTGGCGCTGACACTGATCTGTCTCGAACCATCGCTGCCGGTAGTAACGCTTACCTGATCCGCAGTCAATCCTGCCTCGGTCAACTTTGATGTGATTTCGCTTTCCAACTGAGCGTCCGTTTTGCCAGCGCCGTCGACTTTGATATCGATAAATCGCTCACGCGCTTGAGCGTAGAGACTGGCGGAGATAGTTTCGTAGACCGGTGTGATGTGCGATTCACCCCTAGTGCCGGCCAACGAATTGACTACCGCCACCGCCTGACGAGCGGCTAGCTGCGATGGGAGCCCCTTCAGATGGAAAACCGACCCAGCATCGGTCAGTTCCAAACCAACCTTAATACCGGTCTGCCCAACTGCTACCAGCGCGCTTTTGAGATGCTCCGGCTCAATCTGAACCGGCGAATTGAACGCAACCGTGCTTTCGTAACCGGCAATCCGCTGATATGAAAATGGCACCAGCGACACGAACAAAAAGAGTATCACCGCCAGTGCCAAACCCCACCCGAGGCGGGGATGAATGCGAAACTGAGTGAAAAGGGTTGACATGATCCTGCTGTCCTTTCGTTGACCTCCAGCCGCTATGGTTTCGATGCGCTGTCTGACAATGCTAATCGGCGTCGTCGGAGCTGTCTCGGCGTCGACAACCTCCCGCAGCAATCGGCTTAGCTGCCGATCCGCTGCCGCCAGCTTGGCACATGCGGTGCAGGTCTGGAGATGATCGGCGATTGCCGGGTCATCCAACTTGCCTTCGGTCATTCTTTTTCGGGCTTCGTCACAACGCATACCGCGACCTCTTGAGGTTTCAAATCTGTTTTTTTCATCATCTGCTCCCGATTTTCAGACGGCGCCAGTGCTTTTCGCATCTTAGCGCGCGCCCTCGACAATCGGGCTTTGATTGTGCCTTCCGGCCTCTTGTATAACTCCGCCAATTCGGCGACTGCCCAACCCTCGATCTCTCTGAGCGTGATCAGCGCTCTTTCTTCGGGACTGACTGCGGCAAATGCTCTGGCCAACTGACGGTTCGCCCAATGCTGACCGGAGGGATCCCATCCGGGCATCTGCTCCTCAAGTTCCGACGTCAGCGATACAAGGTGGCGCCACCATGCGCCCCGACGTCGGTTCTTGAAGTGGTTGACGATGAGTCGATAGAACCAGGGGCGAAACGCCGACGGGTCGGATAGTCCGTCGCAACCTGAGTGCGCCCGCAAGACGGCTTCCTGATACAGGTCATCACCATCTTCGCGAGTCGCCGACAGACGGCGACAAAATCGCTCCGCCTCGGCATGTACCTTCTCAAGCTCTATCCAGAACCGGTCTCTGTTCATCACTTCCAGTATTAAGACACTTAATCAAGAGGAATGGTTGCCCGCCCATGTTAGTTTATTTGAGTATGGACGAAGTCGTTAA
>CAIYYT010000167.1 GCA_903930455.1 uncultured bacterium
AGACAAGTATGCAAGTAGCACATCTGACCGAATATGGAGTTCCCGGAATCGTAGTCGATTCATGGCGGGAGAAGCTTGGTGAAGAACTGTTGCCGGTGCAAAAGCGGGCGGTAGTTGATTTTCAGGTGTTGTCAGGCAAGAGTCTCCTGATTGCTGCGCCGACATCGTCGGGCAAAACTTTCTGTGGCGAGTTAGCGGCGGTTGCAGCAGTGTTCAAACGCAAGAAGGCGCTGTTTGTCGTGCCCCTAAAATCAATCGCGGAAGAACGACACGCCGATTTTCGCGCCAGATACTCAGGGTTGGGAATTAGGGTCGCAATCTCGACGGCTGATCGCAAAGAGTATGACGCTGATCTGGAACAGGGACGGTTTGATATCGGGATTTTAGTTTATGAAAGATTCAATCAGTTATTGATAAAGAACATCGATTTGCTGGCATCGGTGGATCTGCTTTTGGTTGACGAAGTGCAGATGATTAGTGAATCGGAACGTGGCTGGTGTCTGGAGCTGGCGTTGTTGAAGGTACTCAATTCCGGGTACCAGCCGCAGATTATCGCGCTGTCGGCGGTGTTAGATGATGCCGTTTTGTTGGCGCAATGGTTGGGTTGCCGGTTGTTGGAAGATCATTACCGACCGGTCGAACTCAGGGAAGGCGTGTTATGGAATGGACAGCTTCGCTATCGCGAGTTCAACGGTCGAAATGATGGTAGCGAACCGCTGAGCGAATGCGCCAGCGATGATGCCGAGGAGCTGTTGCTGACGAATGTTGAACATCTGGTCAACAGCGGCGAGCAGGTGTTGGTGTTTCTGAAAACCAAACGCAACTGCGAGCAACTGGCGACGGCTTTGGCCCAGCGAAATTTCTGGAATCCGGCAGAGATGGCAGCAGCGCGGATCAAGGGTGAAACCGGATCAGCGTTGGGCGGGCGATTGGAGCAAACGCTGTTGTCGGCAGTGGCATTTCACCACGCCGATTTGTCTTACACGCAACGACGGATTTTGGAGGAAGGTTTTCGCACTGGCGAGATCAGGGTATTGGTGTCGACGACCACGTTGGCTATGGGAGTGAATCTGCCGGCGCAAACCGTGTTTATCGACTGCTACAAGTATCAGATCGGAAGTCGGTCGGGCCGACCGATGGTGACGCCGTTGAGTTGGAGTGAATATGAAGGAATGTCGGGACGAGCGGGGAGATATGGCGTTCAGGCGAAATCGTTGGAACACTCTGGGGAGACATCGTTTGGAAGGTCAGTGCTGATTGCGGGATCGAGAGCGGAAGCAGAGACGATGTGGCAAACCTATGTGGAGGGGAAACCGGGCCGGTTGGAATCGCGTCTAGCTGGGAGGTCACTTTATGATGTCGTGCTTGATTTGATCGCTTCACGATGTGCGCGTCGAAGTGATGATGTCGGCATGTTACTGTTGAAAAGCTTCCATTGTCTTCAAGGGGGCAGCTTTAACAGCGACGTGATTGCCACGGTGATTGACAAACTTACCGAACTGAAACTGGTCTTTGTCAAAGACGGCAACGTCGAGGCATCGCCGATCGGGGCGCTAATCAGTCGACGCGGTGTCGGAGTAGCATCGGGAATGATGATGGTATCATTCTGTCGGCGTTATCAGATTTGCGATCGAGAGAGTTGGCTCTACTTCACACTGTCACTCCCCGACGCGAATATGCTACCGGTCTACATCAGCAGAGATGAAGAGTCGTGCGCCTGCTATCGGCGGCGACTGTGCGATTATGTCGCGGCGAATGCTGCCGTTTCGGAAGAACTGCGCAAGATGGTCGTGGACGACTATGTGATCAGTTGCGAGCAGAATGTGCGCATCAAAGCTGCGTTTCTGCTCTTGGAGTGGATTGGCGAGAAAGAAACGGCGGGGATCGAACTGGATTATCACGTCAATCTCGGCTCGATTTTGCAAGTGGCGGAAACGACTGCCTGGCTGTTGGACACAGCAGCCGGCGTGACGGCGCTGTTGAATCGTCCGCGTGAGTTGACCGAGCAATTGCGACAGTTGGCGGAGGCGATCAATCGGGGCTTTGATCTTGTTGATACCGATTTGGCGGATGTCGGTTTGGCGGCCGAGCAGCGGGATATCGTGTGGCGGCTGTTCAATGCGGGAATTGTGTCAGCCGGAGATTTCTGTGATGGCAATCGCGACAGGATCACGGCGATAGCAGGTGAAGAATTAACGGGCATACTGATAGAGAAATTTGCGACAAAACATGAGGATGGAAAACAATCGTCCCAGGAGGTTGAGATGTCACAATTACGTTTGCGGGGACTAATGCGGGGTGATCGAGTCTATTTCAATTTCAAGAATACGGAAATAGACATCACACCCAAGAGCTACAACTACCTTTACAAGTTGACGGTGGCGCGGTTTCTGAAGCCGGAGGGCTGGTTGTCCAAAGACGAGATTGAGCCGGGGTTCAATCAGGCCAAAAATATCTATCGGGTTAAACAGGAGCTAAAGCGCTTTTCGACCGGACTGGAGCAGCGAATTGAAAACAACGGTTCGGGGTTCTATCGAATCAACCTCTCACTTGAGCAGATCAAGATCGATTTCGACTCGATGAAGTCATTCTGCGATTTGGAGTTGGCGGAGCTGACAAAGCAAGTTGAGGGACAGAGCGTGTGTTGAGGAGTCTTGAGGTGATCGGTGGCAATCGGTTGTGGGAGAAGCGAATACACCATCCCCAGTCCCTGCACGTATAGACGACAGGGTTACGACTTGCTTCGATGAGACATGAGGGATTGGGGGAATATGGGATTTGTCCGATAAGATATTTGTAGAGTATTTGCCACGGGGAACTCGTGAGAGCGACTGCCGTTAGGACAGCAGTATGCCAAAGCGAAGGGCTGAGGTGTACGCTGTCCAAAGGATGCGCAGTGGAAGCTGTCAGGAGCGACAAGTAGACCTGAGGGAAGGACTGAGATCGCAAATATGGCACAGGACAAGACCAATCAAACAAGACAACTGCCAATAATCCCGCTACGGACGACGATTGTATTTCCCGGCTGTGTGGAGACATTGCAGATCAGTCAGCCATATAACCTCAGTCTCCTGCAGGATCTGAAAGACAACCAGCAGGAAATTGCACTGCTGCCGCTGCGGGAAAACCGCGAAGGACCGGTGAGTGAAGACGATTTCGCGTCGGTCGGGGTATTGGCGCGAGCGATCGTCGTGCAACCATCCAAGGACAATACCTACAGCGTCACTTTCGAGGCGGGACAGCGGATGATGCTGGAACGGTTGGTTGCGACCGAGCCATACTGCGTCGGTGAGTTCGCGCCGGTCGCAAAAAGTGAAGACAACGGTTCGCTGGCCAAGACCATCGAAAAAATGCTCGCATACGCGATGCGCATTCTGGAAGCTGATCCACATTATTCTCCGGAAGTGCTGGAGATTCTTAAGGCCAACCGTGACGATGCCGGCCGGTTCATCGATACGGTGGCTCATCATCTGCATTTCTCTTTCGAAGACAAGCGCGAGTTGCTGATCGGTTTGACGGTCAAGGAGCGGGCGTTTCACTTGCTTGATCTCCTTAGCGAAGAATGTCAGCGGATGGAACTGGAGCAGGAACTTAAGATCAAGGTTGAGGATGCCATCAATCGCTCGCAGCGCGAGTTTTTCCTGCGCGCCAAATTGAAAGAAATCCGGCGCGAATTGGGCGAGGATTTCGAAGATGACAACATGGCGAAATCATATCGCCGCCGCATCAATATGATGAGTCATCTCCCCATCGAGGTGAAGGAACAGCTCTTTCTGGAGACGGAACGACTGCGCTCGTTGTCAACGGCTTCCGCCGAGTATGGTTCAATCAAGAGGTATCTTGACTGGTTGCTGCAAATACCTTGGGGCAAAGTGGCCGTTGGAGAACAGAATCTTGCGAGAGTGGAAAAAGTAATCGACAGCAATTTCTACGGCGCCCGCGAAATCAAAGATCGAATCACGGAATATCTTGCCAGTCGCCAATTGACCGAACATGTCTCGGCGCCGGTCCTGTGTCTTTCGGGGCCATCGGGTACCGGCAAAGCCAGTCTCGGCGCGGCAGTCGCGGAGGCGCTCAACCGACAGTTGGTGCGTTTTAGCGTCGCAGGTTTCAGCTCGATTGCGGAATTGCGCGGCGAACCGCACACGCTCGAAGGCGCGATGCCGGGAAGAATGATGCGTTCGCTGATCGAGACCGACTGTATCAATCCCGTGTTCCTGATTGAAGACCTTGACAAGCTGGCGATCGACGAATCGCGGGTGTCGGTTGCGCTGGGATTTATTGACGTGATCGATTCACGCCAGAACCGCAAGTACATCGATGAATATGTGGCTCTGCCTCTTGATCTGTCGCAAGTGATCTTTATTTTCAGCGTCCGCTCAACCGAGATGATACCGGAGCCGTTGCTGGAGCGGATGGACGTGATCGAATTCTCCGGTTACGTCGACCGCGAAAAGCTGACAATCGCGGAAAAGTACTTGATTCCGGCGGTGCTGAAGAATAACGGCATCCAGAAGGGAGAACTGACCTTTTCGACCGGCGCGCTCAAGAACCTGATCCAGAGTTACACCATGGAAGCCGGCCTCGGACAAGTTAAGACGCGGATTGAGTCGGTCTGCCGCAAGTTTTCAAAAGCCAAGGCGATGAGCAAGGGCAAAGTGTCCTGGTCGATTACCGAGGATAATCTTGAGCAGTATCTTGGCACGCCGATCTACATTCCCGAAATGGCGGAAACCAAACCGGAGATTGGTGTGGCATGCGGCGTGGCCTGGACGGGGGCGGGTGGTGACATCATGATGATCGAGGGTCTAAAGATGCACGGTTCGGGGAGCGTGACTTGCACCGGATCGCTGGGCGAGGTGATGCGTGAATCGGTGCAGGCGGCGCATAGTTTCGTGCGTTCCCGCGCCGATCTGCTCGCAATTCCGCACGAGGATTTCTCCAATTACGATGTGCATATTCACTTCCCGCAGGGGGCAATTCCGAAAGACGGACCGTCGGCAGGCGTGACGATTTCATTGGTGATTGCATCGGTGATGGCGGATCGCCCGATTCGCAACGATTTTGCCATGACGGGTGAGGTATCGCTGCGGGGCAAAGTGCTGCCGGTGTCGGGCATCAAGGAGAAAATCGCGGCGGCCTATCGCGCGGGCATCTACAAATTCGTGTTGCCGTCGCAGAACAAAAAGGACCTCAAGGAAATCACCAAAGAGTTGCGGGACCAAATGGAGTTCATCTTCATCGACCGCACCGATCAGCTTTTCGAAATCGCGTTGCTGGATCGAGTGGAGCCACCGGAAACGCTGGAGCGCCTGATACAACTTGAAACCCAACGGCGCAGCAATCAACGCAAAGCCATCAAGAAAAGCGCCTCAAAGAAGCGGGCAGCTCGAGCCAAGAAGAAGTAGAAACACGCTCGGAAAATTACGGAATACGGCGCGAATTTCTGTTGGCACAATTCGGTCTTCCTCATTAGTTGCACTCCATGCAGGATGAATACGATAAACCGGTGGAGTATCCCATTGACGGGATACTGGACTTGCACCATTTCTCCCCTAAGGACGTGAAGGTGTTGGTGCCGGAGTATATCGAAGCATGTCTTGATCGCGGGATTACCGAGATTAGGATTATTCATGGCAAAGGGATCGGGAACCTGCGGCGCACGGTTCACGCGCTGCTGGAACGCAATGAGCAAGTCGTGTCATTCAAATTGGATAGTCAGTCCGGATCGTCCTGGGGGGCGACACTGGTGACGTTGCGGCCAAGGGAATAGCGAGGTTCGTAGCATAGGCAGAAAAAAAGCCGGATGGAGTTGAACCATCCGGCCTTTTGCATACCGACTAGTGGAGAAGATGACTATTTGATCAGCATCATCTTGCGTGTGGCACTATAGTCTGGCGAAGTCAATTTGTAGAAATAGACACCGCTGGAGACTGAGCTGCCAGTCTCATCGGTTCCATTCCACTCAACTGAATGCTCACCGGCCGTCTGCGAAGTCGCTACGAGAGTTTTGACTCTCTGCCCCAGCGTGTTGTAGACGGTGAGATTGACATCCGCAGTTGCCGGCAACGTGTAGTAGATCATGGTTGTCGGGTTGAACGGGTTAGGATAATTCTGCATCAACTCATAGGTCCTCGGCAAAGGTGTCGAAACCGACAAGGCCGTATAGAAGCCCTTTGCAGAGAAGACAAACTCTCTCACATAGCCGGGCTGTAATGTCGGCATCGCCGTAGCGTCGAACGCCAGCGATACAGACTGCCCCGGTGTCAGAGTGACGGTCAGATCATCTGCCAGAGAGACTTGAGGCAGGATGTCTCCGTCAGTGCTGTGCGTGCTGGAGACCAGAGGCAGATCGACGCGCGACCAGGGATCATTGCCTGGTAAGTAGAGCGAGAGCTTGTCGGAATAAAAACCGCCGGTCCACCGCTCGCGCATTATGATCTTGCCATCTTGTGCGAAATCCGCCAGAGCAAACGAAGGCAGTGAGTTCGATTCGTTGGCACGAATCGCGGGAGTAGAAAGGGCCACCCACTCGCCCGTTGGGGTCAGGATGTCGACGAACAACTCGGTCGGTTCTGCGCCTGCGACTCGCTTGTCCACTACTCCCCCCCGGCATATCGGTTGGCCGATGTTGGTAGAAGTGAGGGCTGTGCCGTTGGGGTCGAAATCCTTGCCGAGCAGGAAGGTCAAGGTCAGCGTGCCGGAGGCACTGCTGGTGAAGAATTGCCCGTCTTCAGCCGAAACCTCGGCCACGTGATCGACGCCGAATTCATCGATTGCTGAGGCAGGCGGAAGCTCATCGCGGTAGACGGTTGTTGACCCCTGATCCGTCACGTTGAGCCGGGTTCCTTCTGCATGGTCGATCACCGAGAGCTGGAAGGCGTCAATTGTGGTCACTTCCTGCTCCTGTTCGCGCACCTGCAATAGAAGCTGGCCATCCTTGGGCTGAAGTGATGTGCTCAGTCTGTAGTAGTCCGGCGCGGGTTTGGCAAGCATACCATTGCTGGCCATCTTTAGGATGGTGTTCTCCTCGACAAATCGATCGCCATCCCAGGCGAAGAGATAGGGGCAGCTTGACGACGGCGGCTGAGGAGGATCAGTGTGAATTCTGAAGGTGCCATGGGCGAACGTGATCGGGCTGTTGGGATCCAGCGTGTCGGCATAGATCTGGGAATTGACACTGTCCGGCCAGAGCCAGCAGTCGGTGTAATGCTCGTTGTTGTCGGGTTCGACAGAGCGATCAGCAATGAAATGAATGGGAGCAGAGCAGTCACTCACCCCGTCGACGGGATCGAGGCAGACGTAGTCAATTACCTGGAAATCTGACGAGACCGGGCGCGTGGGATAGGAAGCAGACGGACTTTCTTTTCGAGTAATCCCGTCCTCCTCCACCTGATTCAGCGCGTTCAAGCGCTTGTAGTGCTTGCTCGTGTCCCAGTATGACATGCGTCCGTCCGCGTAAGTAGTATGGTCACTTTGTATTGGGCAGAACGTGTAACAACTAGAGGGGTTTTTCAATGTATAGATGATTACGTTTGCGGCCGTTGGCTGTGGTGGTGGCGAACCAATCGGGTAATTGTCTCGGAGAAGTATCGCTATCATGTCCGTTCTACTGGAAGGCGGATTCGCCGGGATCGTCTTGCTGTCCGCCATGAATGTGGCAGTAGGCGAGGCAACATTGATAACATGACACTCTATCTGGTATATGGACTCAGGGAACGGCTCGCAGCAGGTGGTCCCGCCTATGACTGATCTTGAAACGCAATTCGTCAGTTGGGGCGTAATGCTCAGGGGAGGGGTTAGATAGCTCTTAATATTGAAATGGACTATGAACAGGGTGTCATACGCGTGTGTGATTATGGGACTGGTGCACACAACGTCGATGTAGCCGTCGAGCTTGTGGCTTTCGTCCACCGAATAGTTGGCCGAGTTCTGACCGCCGGCTGCCCCTTCGTAAGATACCCCCGTGTACCAGAGATACTCTGTCGGCCACGACAATCTGACGGAATAGTAGTTTGAAGCGAAGCTTTGATCGAGCTTGACGACCGTCGTAATATTCTGCTCCGCCACATAGCCGGTGTGAACATGCGGCTCGCCCGGACTATCGGTGCTGAAATAGGAGTAGACCCACGGAGTCGTGAACTGGCCGGGGATATTCGTGCATGGAGCGTAAGTAAAACCATTGTAGTTCGCCTGATTGGCATAGGTGGTGCCAATCAGGGGCACATAATCCTGGCAGACGATGGGGTCCGAGAAGCTGGCATAGAGGGTTTGCGAGTGCGCAACCGGGCATTTCGTTTTGAACACCATTCCCATAACGGCGGTGATCGAGTCAAAAACCAGCGGTACCTGCTGTAGCGGGTCCTGACTCCACTGGGCTGTTAAGAACACCCACCCTGGCGTGGAGGTGATTGCAGTGACATCCCAGCTGTCTGGGAAGTCGCGATATGGCGCCTGGTCCTTAATTATCGTCGGAGTCTCAAGGTGTTCAGAATTGTAGCTGATCGCCACCTCGAGTTTGGTGATGTACTGGCCATGTGAGTGGAATCTGAAGGGGACAGTGCCTTGGAATCCCTGATTACCACCCACGGAAAACGGTGTAGCGTCCACCGCGTCAATTTTGTAAACCATATAAGGCGTTGCCGGTTCACAGCCGGCCAGAGCCGTAGTCGGTGTTTTGCCCCCGGTAGCGTTCAGTGTCGGTGCAGACAGGACCAGGATGGCGAGCAATAGCAGGATCGCTGCACCGCGCCATGGACTAGTCCAAACGATATGTAATGAATGCATGAATGTCTCCTCTCACAACAATGTCCATCTAGATAGTGCTTCAGAATCAGGATCTAGCCCCCTGCCTGCTGACTATCAGTACTGTAAAACTGGCGGTGCACGGACGCTCATGGAACATTCCTTGTTCGCAGGTCTGGTGCGAAGGCAGAGTATCTATAGTATCTAAGAAAAAATGTGTTAAATTGCCTAAGTGAGCATACTACAGGGCCATTCTGTCGTCAAGTGGTTTGTTGAAAAAACTAAAGAAATGGAGCGATTTTATGCTTGCGTCGCCGGCGGTCGGTGTCCTATTCCCATGGAACCAGTGTACTAACTCCCAGTGCAGGTCAATGACCATGAGTTTGCCGAACAGTCGTTCCTGGCCATTTCGTGCGAGTTGGTGTTTCTGGTTGTCCGTCTTCGCCGTGCTAATCTTGCTGTCGCCCTCAGAAGCAACTGCGACTTTTCGCTTTGTGAACGACTTGGAGCCATACGGATCACTGACAGGTTCTGGCACCAAGTTCCGCGATGTCACCATCAGCGACCGCGATACGGTTACCGTGTTTTGGGCCGCCGGCTTTCCGAAGGGTGAAGCCACTTTCAGTTATCTGTTTTGCCAACGTCTATCTGAACAGGGCCAGCCCATTTCTGCCGCAGAAAGAATCTCGTCTGACACCTTGTCATCGATTGTGAATTGGATTCATATGGGAAGCAATTCGATGGGTAAGTGGGTGCTGGTAAACCACTTGGTGCTCGCCAAGGCGCTGGACAGATTTGACGATCTGGGACTGATGGTCTGGACATCCGATTCTGTAGGTCGGTTCGCAGGCGTTGAACATACAGTGGGAAACGAAGTACAATCACAGGCCAATAGCCGTTGGGGTTGCGCCGGGGTGGATGACGCCGGCAACTATGCGGTGTGTTGGGCCAACAATCAGGAGCCGGATGGCTCGTCTGTTTGGTGTCAACTGTTTGACAGTGGCAACTCTCCGAGAACGCCCGTAGTTACCGTTTCTGACATACATACACGTCCCGATCTGGAACTGAGAGATCAGAGGAATGTGAAGGCGGCAATGAGCCCGCAAGGTCGGCTGATTGTTGTCTGGCAGGCCGGATGCGACTCGTGTCCTCCCGTGGCATGGGCACCGCACGTGTTCTTCCGATTGTACGGCCTCGATGGAAGACCACTTACTGGTATTCGATGCGCCAGTTGCGATGACAGCGGAAACAACAAAGCGAACGTCAGTGGCATGTATCCGGATGTTGCCATGCAGGCAAATGGTGATTTCGCCCTGGTCTGGAGGCAATATCGTTATGACTGCGACATCAAAATCATGCTGCGCCGCTTCAATGCGGACGGAATCGACAAAGGCCTTCCTCTGGTGGTCGACTCCAACCTGTGCCACTTCGATGCGACCCCGAATGTCGCCTCGGATTCTATCGGCAACTTGGTGGTGGTATGGCAGGACGATGAGGGAGATGGTAGGAGATTGACTGATCTGAAGGCCAAACGCTACCTCCCAAACGGAATGCAGGTCGGCGAGGAGTTCAAAATCAATGATGGCGATAGGAATGTCCTGCCGTTTACGACGCCGGTGGCGCTCAACAATAACGGTCTGGTTGGCTTTCTCTGGGGCGAATTGCGAAGATCATCCGAGGACGGCAAGATCCAGCAACATGACATGATGCAATTGATGGATCTGCGCGATGTGGGCGTGTATCTATGCGGCGATGCCAATAACGATCGCATTATCGATCGGCGAGATGCGATATTCCTGATTACCTATGTGCTTGGACAAGGCCAGAGTCCGGCGAGCCTCGATCACAGCGATCTAAACTGCGACGGGATTGTCGATTTGGCTGACATTGTCCGATTGGTTGGCTGCCTTGCCGGGGGTGACATCAGGCAGACCCTTTGCCCGCAATAAGATCGATGACTGCGAAGCAATAATCTCTTCCCGTATTCGCGAGTTCCTCTTTTCCTCTCATATTGTCGCCGCCGACGGTCGATAATATATGATATAGGCGTAGCATAAAACCGAAGAGGGCCAAAGTATGAACGCTGCTTTTCTTGAACGGGCAATGCATGAAGCCGGCGAACTGGCGTCATTGCCGCAAACGCTCGCCGAAGTGCTGCGCGTGCTGCGCGATGAGCGCTCATCCGCAGACCAACTGGCGCTAGTGCTGATTAAGGATCCGCCGCTGACGGCCAAGGTCCTGCGAATGGCCAATTCGCCGATTTACGGCATCGGGCAGAGAATTGGTTCGATGATCCAAGCAATCCGAGTGCTCGGTGATCGGCAGGTGACCGCACTGGCATTGTCAGCCACCGTTTATGACTTGACGCAGGACTGGTCGTCATCACTCGATCGAATGCGGTTCTGGCGGCACTCGCTGGAGACGGCCATTGCCTCCCGAATGATCGGAGAGTCGCTCGGACGAAAATCGACCGAGGAGCTATTCCTGGCGGGACTGCTGCACGACCTCGGGCTGTTGGTATTGGGAAAGATGGAGCCGCAGGAGTTTGCGCGCATCTGGAATGAGGCCGGCAGAGAAAGTGAAGTTGTGGAGATGGAAGTTCAACTTTGGGGAACTACACATGCGGAAATAGGAGGATACCTGCTGAGGAAGTGGCATCTGCCCGAGACGATCTGTCAGCCGGTAGACCAGCATCATGACGGGGCGATTCTGGACAAGGCCGAGCCGGATCTTGTCGCATCACAGATTCTGATGCTCGGGCATATGATTTCCAAGTTCAGGATTGTGCCGGAAAAGGGAATACTGAATGCGGACGCCCTACTAGCCATGGAATCGCTGCGGTTGACGTTGGGAATTCCCGCCGAACAACTCGTCGACATCGAGAAAGAACTGACGAGCACGACCATGGCTGAAGCCGACTATCTCGAAATGAACATCGGCACCATTGATGATCTGTTGCTGGAGGCCAATCGCTTACTGTTCGAACAGTCGATAGCAGTCGAGCGACTGGCTAATGAGAATCGCCGACTGCGACGAAGGCTGCAAAAACAGCACGCTGATACCGAGAGTGTCACTTAGCTTGATATACTAACATCAGGTGGGAAAAGAAACGCATGTTCACGAAGACTAAGGCAAACCGAACCCGATTCCGAGGATATTGATGTGGCTGATGAAATTGTGAAGAAGTGCAGTTGCTGCCAGATGAGTATGACCGCCAAACAGATTGTGGATGATCCCGCGGTTGAGCCGATCGGTACCGCCTTTCTTCCAGACGGCGGCTTGGGGAGGCACTACTACTATTTTCGGCACGAAGTTGCGGGTTGTGGAACCAGCATTATGGTAGATGTTGAGAGCTTCAAGCAGTTCATCACCGAGCCGCTTCCGGGAAAAGTGCTGAGACTGGGACCGAGCTGCGAAGGGCGCTGTGTCAATATCCAAGACCTCACCGAATGCCAACAGGAGTGCCATTTCGCTCCCTTCCGCAGGTTCTTGCTGAAGATGTTAGCCGAGAAAGAGCCCAGGATTCAGCGCGTTAGCGCGCCATAGGTGCCGCTACTTGATGTCGAAATTGGAAATCTTCCAACCACTCTTGTTTACCAAGTAAAGATAGGAATAGACTGTGTCATCGGGATCTGCAGAGAAGGCGAAACGCACGGTGGCGTTTTTGCCGTCGATCGAAAACTTCCTGCCGTGCATATTGAAGGTCGAATCGGTCTTGGTGGCGACCGCCGCCAGCAAAGCATTGGGGCCTTTCGCGGCCGGCGCCGGCTGGATGTAAAAACTGTTCAGTGTCTGAAGGTTCTTGTCGTTGATTGCCGTGGTAATCGCACCCAGTGTAGTTTTGATCTGATCTCGCTCCAGATTTGGGTCTTTCTCTTTTACGCACGCCGCGAAAGCGATGAACAGACCAATGATTACGAACACGCCCTTAAGTTGCCATAACTTGGTAATCATCTTGACCTCTTCTAGACCACGATCCTGAATGTGGTCGGTTTGCCTTCCAGTAGCTCAATCGTTCCGCCGTGATCGGCGATGATCCGACGGCAAATTGCCAGTCCCAGTCCGGTGCCATCTTTTCTGGTAGTGAAATACGGCTGCCAGATTCTATCGCGGACATCAGGAGGGATCGGCTGACCGGAATTGCTGATGTCGATGGCAACTTGGCCGGAAGACTGCTTCCTTGCAGTAATTCCGATTGTCCCGTGCGTATCGATTGCCTGCATGGCATTCTTTATCAAATTGAGAAACACTTTCTTCATTTCCTGCCTGTCGAGACGTACCGCGGTCAGCCCCGGTTCGATGTCAACTGCAATTGCGATGTGCTGTTTTTCTGACTCCAACTTCGCCAAGGCGAATATATCATCAAAATAGCCCTGCAAATCAACTAAAACTTTCTCGATGTTGCCGCTACGCGCCAAGGATAGGAAATCCTTGATGATGGTATTCAGTCGATCAATCTCTTCGGCAATCGTCTTAAGAAACGATTGATACTCGGCGGCGTTGGTGTTCGGTTCGAATTCCGAGCGCAGTCGTTGGGTGGCGATGGAGATGGCGTTAAGAGGATTGCGTATTTCATGAGCTACGCCTGCCGCGAGACTCCCCAATTCAGTCAGCCGTTCCGCCGCCCGGGCGTTTTCCTCAAGTTGCTTGATTTCGGTTAGATCATAGACCAATGCAACCGCTCCGGAATACGTGTTGTCTTTGCCACAGATTGGCACGGATGAGACCAGGAGATGTCGCAATTGCATGGGAGTTGACGAGTATCTTACTTCCCCTCGGTGCGCTTGTTGAGAGTGCGATTCGATTTTGCCGAGTGACAGTAAATCATCGGCAAATATGCTGCGGTAGGGTTGGTTCATGATTGCCGCAGCGGATTTGGCGAAGAGCCGCTCGGCTTGTGGATTGAAGATCGTAATCTTGCCTTCGCGATCGATGGCGACAACACCGGCTTCGAGGGATTGCACGATCTCATCGGTGACAGACTGCAGTTGCTCCAGGTTCACTTCGGCAACCTGAAGCCTTTTGAAAGAAGTAGCCGCGTAGCTGCCGACAATGCCGAGGACGAAAAGAACGAGAGAGAGGATGGCAAGCTGCTTGAGAGAACTCGCGTAGAGTTGATCATAGACATCAAGTGACATGCCAAGACGAAGGACGCCGGAGGGCAAGACATCAGACTTGAATGCCCGCACGACTTCAAGCAGACGCCTGCCTTCGAAGTTGTAGATGCGACTGGTTGTCTGCTCGCTCTCCAGAGCATCGGTGAGGAAGGAATCCGCCTCTACCGCCACCATTTGCTGGATACTGCGCGATGCCAACACGATGCCACTCGAAGACTGTAGCACAACGTAATCGATACCCGGCTGATCGCCGAGTTGGCGAACCACGAAGCCAATGCCGAGCCATTCCTGATAGTCGGTTAGTTTCTTCACCTTTGCTGACAGCAGCATCACGCCACGCTTGGTGCGCAGAGCCAGATAAGTGTAATCATCCTGTGGAAGCGCCGATGGCATCGGCCGTGCGACCGCCATCGATCGGCTTTCCAGCACTACTGAATCGAGAACGGCCAGCATGTCCGGATCACCGGATACCGTATCGCCCACGGATTCGCGTACCGAAGAAGCCGAAATTCGGCAAGAGCCGTCGATCAAATCAACACGTTCCAGTCGGTACCGTTTCTGCCAGTAGCCAAGAGTGTCAATGTCGGCGGCGCTCCCGTTCAGCAGGGAGCCAAGGAGTGTGGAGATGTCGACCAACCGCTCGGTAGCGGCTTCCTCGACGATGGTAGATGATGCCAGATTGTTGCGCGCAGAAGTCACCAGTGTCTGCATCAGCGACTCGCCTTCCTGTCGCAGCAGCCTGAGCATGTTCTTTCGGCTTGATTCGATACCGCTATACGCGAGGATCAGGATGATCCCGCCGAAGAGAATTGTCAGAGCAAGAATGGCGCGTCGGCGGATCATTGACAGGTCGATCTCTCCATTTCCGATTGCAGCATCAAACAGAATGATATAGCTTCCCGTGAGAAAGTGCATGCTTAAAATGCGAACCGGATTTTTACAGTACGACGTCGTCTTCGGCGATAAGGAAGCCAATCAGAGGAAAATTCTGTCTCTGATCGGCGGTAATCGCTTCGATCTGTTGGTCTTGCCGGAGTTGGCATTGACGGGGTACTCTATGCCCTCGCGTGCCAAAACGGGCGAGTTGGCAGAGGAGTTCGCAAGTGGCGAGACTTTCAAGTTCTTCTGTAACGTAGCTCGTCAGCAAGATGGCGCTATTGTGTTCGGATTTGCCGAGCGTGCCGGTGACAAAGTCTACAACTCGGCAGCGCTGGTTTGCCCCGATGGCACAGCGTACCTCTATCGCAAGACTCATCTTTTCAATTTGGAGAAGTACTGGTTTGATCCGGGCGACACCGGATTTCGCGTATTTGAGTTCCGCGGTGCCAGAATCGGCATCATGATCTGTTTCGATTGGCTATTCCCCGAGTCGGCGCGCACATTGATGCTACGCGGCGCAGATATCATCTGCCATCCCTCGAACTTGGTCCTCCCCTACTGTCAGGACGCCATGATCACCCGCTGTCTGGAGAACCGCGTTTTCGCGATCACCTGTAACCGTACTGGAATGGAACGGCAAGGGGATGAGACGCTCGTGTTTACGGGGAGGAGTCAGATCGTCGGCACCCGAGGAGAAGTGCTTGCCGGCTCTGATAGGACTAGCGAGAAGCTGGTGCTGCTTGATCTCGACCCCACCGTCGCACGAGACAAGACCGTAACCGCTCACAATGACCTGCTGGACGACCGCCGGAACGATTCCTACTGCTGCTAGATCGAATTACCACACCCTACAGAACGCTCAGAAGGCCTGCCGAAAAAGAAGACTGCGCTAAAGAACGAACGGCCTGCTGTCGATACCTAAATAGAGTATTTGGTGATGGGACAGGTTTAGCATGGCGCAAAAAAAAGCAAAAATACTGGTGGTCGACGATGAAAAGGAGATCACCGATATCTTAGAAGCGTTTCTCAGCAACGCCGGACATACCGTTGTCGCTGAAAATTCGGCTGTCATGGGGCTGGAGCGTGCCAGGACATTCAAGCCGGACATGATTTTTCTCGATATCATGATGCCGCAAATGGACGGCTATGAAATTTGCAACGAGCTTAAGAAAGAACCGGCGACCGAGAGTATCCCGGTGATATTTCTGACTGGCAAAGACACGGCGGATGATCAGGGAAGGGGATTCAAGTCGGGTGGTGACATGTTTATCAAGAAACCCTTTGTCTGCGAACGCCTTCTGGAAATTGTGAACATCGTGCTCCTTAGCTTTACTAAGGTATAGTTATATACCTAGGTTGTTGTGGGGATGACTGTTATGGTGGCGGTCATCCCTGGTTTTTTTTCTTGCATAATTTGTGCGGTGCACTATATTTGATGGGGTATTTCTGTAGAGGCGGAATTTCTATCCTAAGGCGCCATGAAAGTCATCAAACGCTATCCCAATCGACTGCTGTATGACGCGGAAGTCAGTAGTTTCGTGACTTCGGAAGCATTGCGCGTGTATGTACGCGATGACGTGGCGTTTCGCATCGTCGATAGCCGTACGGGAAGCGATATGACAGTGCCTGTACTGGGGCAAGTGTTTTTGGATGACATCGGTCGATATGGAAATAGAAGATCTGTGCAAGAGACATTGCGGGGGTTCATCGCCCTCGGAGGAGAGTTCAACATGGAGATCCTAAAGAAAACCATTCTGGCTTCAATCGGCGTCTTCGAAATTACTCGCGCCAAAGCCGAGGAGATCGTCGATACGCTGATTAAGCAAGGGGAGGTTGTCAAGTCCAAGCGGGCGGAAGCGATTCTTGAGCTATTGGACAAAGCCGAGCAGTCGGGAAAAGAATTGAAGGACCGGGTAGCGTCCGATATCGAGACTGCGATCGACAAAATGAAAGTGGTGAAGAAGAAAGATCTCGACGAACTTAATCGCAAGGTTGACGACCTCGCAGAGCAGGTGCGGAAAATGATCGAGAAGATGCAGTGTCTACGCAAAGAAGGCAGCGAACAGACGCCGTAACTGCGTATTCTCATTGACAATAGCGGCTGAATCGCTATATTGTGGGAGAAGGATTGGCTGACTTCTACTTCTTGGGCAATGGTTGCGTCCATGCCTGGTTCCTGCCGCCAGTGAGGTCCTATAGACGGAATGAATAAGGAAAGGTACCTGGCCTGTCCCAGCGGACTTGGAGAACAATAATGACATCCTTGCGAGCATTCCTTTCTCTACTCTTGGGAGCACTATTCTTCGTGTCTGGACCAGTGCTGGCGCAGAGTCGCGCTACGGCGTTGGAGGCGGCAGACTCTTACGAACCTGGGCAGTTGCTGATACAGCTCAATGCCGGCGAGCAGCCGAGTAGCCTCACCGACAGCTATTCCTACATCGATCTCAAACCGGTCAGATTGCTTTCTCGCCGAATGAACATCTGGCTCTTCGAGTATTCCGGCGGCACGCTGAAAGCAGCCGATAATCAGACGATCCTGGACGACGTTCGACTGCGTCCAGTCGTGTCATTGGCACAGTTTAACCATTTTGTCACGGAACGCGCCACGACTCCCAATGACCCCTTTTTTAGTCAGCAGTGGGCGCTCAACAACACGGGTCAGTCCGATGGAACGGCTGATGCCGACATTGACGCGCCGGAAGCGTGGGACATCGCTCACGGTGGTACAACTGCACTGGGAGATCAGATCGTCGTCGCGATCATTGACGGCGGGTTTGATATCATGCATCAGGACTTGAGTTTTTGGAAAAACACAGAGGAGATTCCGGGTAATGGCATTGACGACGACGGCGATGGCTACGTTGACGACTATGACGGTTGGAACTCCTACAGTCACAATGGTACGATCACAAGCGCTCCGCATGGCACCCACGTCGCCGGTATTGCCGCGGCTCGCGGCAACAATGGTATCGGCATCTCGGGTGTAAGCTGGGGCGTCAAGCTGATGGCGGTGCAAGGATCCTCAACCACTGAAGCGACAACGGTCGAGTCATACGGCTATGTTCTGGAACAGCGCGCTCGCTATAATGAGAGCAACGGTTTGCACGGCGCATTTGTCGTGGCAACAAACTCGTCCTTTGGCGTGGATCGTGGCCAACCATCGAGCTATCCGCTCTGGTGCGCGATGTACAATGCGATGGGCGCGCAGGGCATTCTCAGCGCCGCCTCCACGGCAAATATCAATCTCAATGTCGATACGGAGGGTGACATCCCAACTGCCTGCCCGAGTAACTACTTGATCACGGTCACAAATACGACAAACACTGACACGAAAAACAGCGGCGCGGCATATGGATTGACGACGATTGATTTGGGCGCACCGGGTACGAATATCTATTCGACTTTGCCGGGTGACACTTACGGCGATAATACGGGCACTTCGATGGCGTCGCCGCATGTTGCTGGGGCAATTGGTTTGATGTATGCCGCCGCTTGCCCGACATTTATCGCCGCCTGCAAGACGAATCCGGGACCAATGGCGCTGCAAATGAAGCGGTATTTGCTTGACGGCGCCGATCGAATTGCCGCACTGGCGGGTATCACGGTTACCGGCGGCCGACTTAACGTATTCCATGCCATCCAGCAACTGCAGACCTATCCATGCGGCGTGCTGATTCAGCACACACCTCTGCCCGATACGAAAGAGACGGTCAATCCTTACGAGGTCAAGTGTACTATCGATGCCGATACGACGCTGATCCCCGATTCCTTGCTGCTATATTATGAATTATCGAGTGTGTGGTATCGTGACACGCTAACGACGACGGGGCAGCCACGGGAGTATCATGGGTACATTCCGGCGCAGTCACCGGGAACAGTAATCAATTATTATCTGCGGGCGCATGCCTATAACGGCAAGGCGGACACAACGCAGGTTTACACGTTCCGGGTGATGGATTACGCGGTGATTCTGAGTCCGGCGTTGTCGCTAGGTTCGGGAGCCGTGGGCGATACGGTTTGGTACAGCATCAGTTGTACGAACGACGGTTTGTACAATGACGCCTTCAACTTGACAACGGCGCAGGTCGATTGGGGGACGAGTTTGTGGGACAGCGCCGGCACAACACCGATCACAGGCACGACAACGTTGGCGCCGAATGCAAGCTATCCTTTCAAGATACGGGTGATCATCAGTGCGAGCATGTTCGGCGATGCCGACACCTCCCAAGTGATAGCCACGTCGCAAGGTTCAAGCGCAGTGCACACGACGGCGACATTGCGGACGATATCGACCGGCCAACCGCTGACGCT
>CAIYYT010000168.1 GCA_903930455.1 uncultured bacterium
ACGGAGGTAGCTTCCAAACCTGAAGCAACCAAGAAGGCGGAAACGCCTACCAAGATAGAGGTGGCTTCCCAGCCTGAAGCAACCAAAAAGGTGGAAGCGCCAGCCAAGACGGAGGTAGCTTCCAAGCCTGAAGCAACCAAGAAGGTAGAAACGCCAGCCAAAACGCAGGCGGTGGCTTCCAAGTCTGAGGCAACCAAGAAGGGGGAGACGCCTACCAAGATAGAAGCGGTCTCCAAGCCTGAAGCAACCAAGAAGGTAGAAACGCCAGCCAAGGCGCAGACAGTGGCCATAACCCAGACGCTGAAGGCGATGCCGGCTCATCCCGATAATTCGGCGACTCCGCCTAGAACGACAGGCAGCGAAGCCGAAAAGAATGATCTCCAGCTGACGGCTAAGCCAATCGACGAGTCGAAACTGCTGACCAAGGTCAACAAATCGCCGGCCACGGCTAAGACGGAAGAGAAGGCGCAGCCATCGGATCTGGCCAAGGGTTCCGCGACAAGCGACAAATCGTCGGTCGCACAGACTAAGGCGACTCCATCTCCGACGCCGAAGGTAATACAGTCTGCGAAGTTGGAGACAAAGCCGACAGCGGTAGAGCCGACAGTGGTGGACAAAACGGCAGCGAATTCCGACAAAGCCGCCAAGCCGAGCGGAAAGCCTACGTCGACTCCAACTTCAAGTACGGAAACGACGGCCGCCAAGCGCGCCGATTCTGTGACTATGCCTCAGCTTAAGCCGACACAGAGTGCACCAGCTACCGAACCGGTCGATATGGCCAAGCCGCCAAAGTCGCAGAAGACGGCGCTGCCGGAGACAAAGGTCGTCAAGACACCGAAGTACACGGAATCGCCGGAAGCGGGCAATGCCTTAACCGGCAAAATCGCCACGGCATACAAGGTCACAACAACCGTGTCCAAACCCGAGAGTGGCAAGGATTCGACGGCCGCCGGTACGACGATGACGAGGAGCGAGTCGGTACGGATGAGATATCTCGCTGGCAAAGAGACGGGAATTACTCCGGCTGAGGCGACTGCGGACAGCGTAGCAACTGCCGACGCTGCCATGTCGCAAACACCACCGACCGAAATTGAGAAAATACGAACGAAGTACAAACGCGGCATCAGGTTCGTGCAGAATGATCAGGATGAAGAGCAGCAGACCGCTTCCGAAACGGACCAGCCGCAGGAAGCTGATCAACATTCAGGCACTATCGGAGCTTACAATGAGTTCCTGCCGGAGCGCGAGATCGTGGTCTATCAGACATCCGGTCGTCCCGATCCCTTTATGCCATTGATCGAAGATGCGATTTCCAACGCCAAGGGAGGGGAACTTCCCGATGTCGAAACGCTGCGTTTGGTCGGCATACTTCAAGATAAAAAGGTCAGCCGCGCCCTGTTTGAGGATTACAATAATTACTCATACATTTTGAGAACCGGCGACCGGGTGAAAAACGGCTTTGTTTTGTCTATCGAAGAGACGCGGGTGCTGTTCCAGATTCGTCAGTACGGCTGGAACCGCCAGGTCGCGATCGACCTTGAGAACGAGAAATAGCGCTATCGATACAGGAGAGGTAGTAATGACACTCAAGACACTACGATCTAGCACACTGATTGTGGCTGCGTTGCTGCTGGTCTTTCTTTCAGCGCCTACCGTGCGCGCGCAAGATGACCCGAACGCGCCGATCAAAAACCTCAGCTTCCAAAATGCGGACATTCGCACGGTGCTGGGCTTTCTAGCCGACTATGGGCAGGTTAACATTGTGACTTCGCCGGAAGTTCAGGGAAACGTAACATTCAGCTTGAAGAAGGTAGACTGGCGGCAAGCGCTCGATATCGTTTGCAAGACATACTCCTTGACGGCTGTGGACGAGGCGGGCTATATCCGAGTGACACCGACCAAATCATATCTTGATGAGGTCACCACTCTGGAGAAGCATAAATTCGACAAGGAGAAAATGGTCGAACTGAACACAGCGGTCATGAAGATCGACAACGCCTCGGCGGACGAGTTGGCCAAGACTGTGACCCCGTTGCTTTCCGAGCGTGGCAAGGTACAGACCGACAAACGGACGAACAATCTGATTGTACGCGACGTGCCAGGCAACATTGAGAAAATCGAAAAACTGATTGGCGACCTCGACAAACCGACGCGACAAATCAGGATCGCGGCGCAAATGATCGAGGTGTCGACCACGGCGCTGCAGGAACTTGGCGTCGACTGGACTCTGAACACATCGCGCACGGTCAGCAGCAAAGAGAACTACACGACCAAAAGCGAACAGGCTCTCAATACCGTCACCGATCCGGCGGGCACATTTACGTTTACTACTCTGCAGAAAAATTGGGATCTAACAGCTAAAGTCTCGGCGCTGATATCCGATGGTAAGGGCAAGATCGTGGCGCATCCGGAGGTTACGACCGTTGATAACAAGGAAGCGCGGATTCAAATGGGTCAGCGCATCCCGATCAAACAGTTTGATCAATCCGGTAATGTAGTGATCACTTTCGAAGAAGTCGGCACGTTGCTCAAGGTGACACCACACATTACCTCGGAAAATCGCATCCTGATGATGTTGAAACCGGAGCGTAGTTCGTACGAGTATGACGCGAACGGTGTCATCATCAACACCAGCAACGCCGAGACAAATGTCGTGGTCGAAAACGGCCAAACGGCTATCATCGGCGGACTCACAACTCAAAACATAATCAGCAATCGTAGCGGAATCCCGGGGTTGAAAGATATTCCGTTCCTGGGTTATCTCTTCAGCTACACTCAGAAAAAGGTTGAGAACCGTGACCTGATCATCTTCGTTACGCCGACGATTGTCGAAGGCAGTCTTGCCAATTCGCCTCGTGGGACCGACAACCAGGACAAGAAATAGAGAGGCGGATGATGCGGAATAGCGGAAAATCTCAGGAGAAGGAGTCTGCCGTGAATAAATCAGCACTTTTCAGCAATAAATTCGCCTTGATCGGCTTGATAGCAATGATGTTGCTGGGAGTTGGACTGATTGCCGGTTGCGGTGACAGTACACTTTCCGGCAGCGGCAGCGCCCAATTTCAGTACGTTGCATCGTCTCCCAGCGGACAAATTGACCTCGGCTCGACGGCTATCGTAGAGGCCAAAGTTGTTGATGCGACAGGTACGGCGTTGTCGGGTCAGCGGGTAACGTTCAGTGTGACGCCGTCGGCGCTCGGCTATTTCACCCCGGCGTCCGACACGACTGCCGCGGACGGAACCGTGGCCTCGGTGTTTACCGCCACATCGTCCGGCACGGCGACGCTGCAAGCGACGGTCAGCGGAACGACGTCGACTGCCAGTCTATTGATCAATGACAATACCAGCAGCTCGGGGCGGATCACCGTTTCCGTTACGCCACTGTTAATGACTGCGAATAACGCGGATTCAGCCAACGTGCTGATCACCGCCACCAAGAAGGACGGTACTCCGATTAGCAATGGCATGACGATCTTCCTCTGCGCGGGAGAGCGTTTTGAGGATCGTGACCAGGATGGATACTTCTCTAAGGGAGTAGACAGTCTGATTTATGACGTCAACGCGAATGGTGAGTGGGACCCGATTGGCTCCATTCCGACCTCAACGACGACGTCTGGCGGCACGGCATCGGTCTACTATAAGTCCGGCAATCAGGCGACAACAGTATATATTCGAGCGACTATGATCGACAGCGGCAATGTTTGTTTCGCCGAAGTCTCTGCCAAGCTGAATCCGAACACCAAAGTGGCGTCGATCACGATGACGCACCACGCGGAGGACTTACGAGTTAGAGGTGTCGGTGGTATTGAGTGGTCCAACGTGATCGCAACAGCTTATGATGAGTTTGGCAACACGGTTCCTGAAGGGATTCCAATTGCATTTACGATCGCCAGCGGTCCTAACGGTGGCGAGAATATCCAGGGTCAGGGTTATGGGCCGGTTGAGGTCAATACCAACAGCTCTGGTCAGGCTACGGTGACCGTCTCCTCCGGTACGATCTCAGGAACCATCCGCGTTCGAGCATCGTCCGGCACCGTGATATCGGCGGTTACTCAACTCGTAATTAATGCAGGTCCGCCATACAGAATCCAATTGGGCGCAACCTCCTGCAACCTGCGTAGCTGGGATTACGTAAACGTACGAAACGACATCGTGGCCGTAGTGTGTGACATTTACAGGAATCCAGTTCCCGACTCAACGGCAGTCTATTTCTCTCCCAGCGAAGGCTGTCTCCAGGCCTATAGCCTGACCGGTTTGCCACCGAACGACAAGGGTGTGGCGGGAGTTCAATGGATCTCCTGCGATCACCGTAATGGTCGTGTTTGGGTTTACGCTGAAACTGCGGGGGGCACGGTAAAAGATTCCGCCATGTTCCTCAGTTCCGGTCCACCGGCATTCGTCAATATCATTCAATATCCGAGCACGATGTACGCTGCTAGCGACGAAAAAGGAACTGTCGTTATTACGGTGTATGACATCAACGGTAACTTCGTGGTGAACAACACGTCGATCCAGATTGAGGCTGATTTTGGTTCGATTGGTGGTGGCAGTACGGTTGACGGCTGCTATTCGTCGGTTTTTGAAACCAAGTACAACTCGGCGTCGCTCAAAAAGGACTATTCACCGGTGTCGCCGGATGACGGTATCGGCGCCATTTCCCATGTCAGCGTCAAAGCAGGTGGTACGGGGGGAGCTTCTTCCGGTTTCACCACGCTATTCTTGACGACGGCGACCTATGTCAAGAATTCAACCGTTGACATTGAGGCCGAACTTGAACCCGGTACGCAGGCGCCGTTCTCGATTTCAGTTAAGGACCGAGCCAACAATCCGCTAGGTGGACATCTGCTAACGGTGTTCCCGAACGGTGGCACGGTGACGGGCGAGAACTACATTACAGATGAATACGGTGAAGTCAATCTGTTCTATCAGGCGCCCGGCGCGGAAGGCACATACCTGATTACGGTGACCGACACCGATCCGCGGGGTCATGTTAGCTTCGCCAAGAAAATCAAAGTAAAGACAGCCACTTTGTAGTAATCTGTCTCTAATCCCTGTCTGTAAGGGGTCTCCGCGTGAGTGGGGCCCCCGTTTTTTTGGAGTAAAAGTGTTGTCTCTGACCGTCGCGCACGTATAATTGTCCCTGTGGCAGAGCTTCTAATCCATCAGTTGGTGCTCGCGAGCGCAGCCCGTAATGGAGACCGTCCGGCTTATTGGCAGCGGACTCCCGATGGCTTCGCACCGTTAACCTATGCGGAACTGGCGGTAAAGATCATTGCCCTCGCACGGGGACTGATCAAGAGCGGTTTCAAACCGCAGACAAAGGTCGGCATCTATGCGCCTGATTCGCCTGATTGGGGAATCACCTACATGGCGATTCTGGCTGCGGGTGGAGTGGTGGTTCCGCTTGACCAGCAGTCGAAGTATTTGGAGTTGCGATCGATCATCAATCGGGCAGGGATCGGCATGCTCTTCTGCGATCCGTCCCACTATCAAGATATTCTGGAGTTGGAGTTGATTTCCTCGCAATTTCCCGACGTGATTTGTATCGGCAACACCGACGGAGAAGACTCACCAATGTTGACAACTGCTAAACTGGAGGCAGTTGGCGGAGACGAAAGTATCATACTTCCGGAGATTAACCCCGAATCGCTGGCCGTGCTCATCTACACATCCGGCACTTCGTCAGAGGCCAAGGGCGTTATGCTGTCGCATGCGAATATCATTGCCGATCTTGAAGCCGTCCGACCGCGTCTGCCGATGACGGAAGAGGATCGGTTTTTATCGGTACTGCCGCTGCACCATACCCTCGAGGCGACGTGTGGGTTTATCTATCCTCTCTCCTGTGGCGCTTCAATCGCGTACGGCCAGTCTTTGAAATCAGTCGATGTTCTAGCCGACATCCGCGCGCTCAAGATCACGGTAATGATAGGAGTGCCGTTGTTGTTCGAGAAGATGTGCGCCGGAATCCATCGACAGGTCTCCAAAAAAGCGCTATCTACGAAGCTGTATGTTGATCTGGGGCAGCGAATTGCGGGACTGTCGAAGTGGATTCTGGATCTATCGGTTGGCAAGGTTCTGTTCAGAGCGCTGCGGGAACGCGTCGGACTTGACAGCCTTCGTTTGTTCGTCTCCGGTGGCGCGGCAATCAACCCCGAAGTATCGCGCTTTTTCGACAATTTGGGCATTGTCCTGCTGCAGGGATACGGCCTCAGCGAGACTGCGCCGGTGCTGGCAGTGAATAGCGAACGGGACAACAACTACCATTCCGTAGGCAAACCTCTGGAAGGCGTGGAGGTGAAAATTCTGGACAAGAATGAGGCCGGAATCGGGGAAATCGCCGCTCGAGGAAAAATGGTCATGCTGGGTTACTATGGCAACGAAGATGCCACGCGGTCGGTAATGCAGGACGGCTTCTTCCGTACCGGCGATTTGGGATATGTTGACAGCGCCGGGCACCTCCATATCACCGGTAGAAAAAAGAATGTCATCATAACTCCGGCAGGGAAAAACATCTACCCCGAAGAAATCGAAGCGCTGCTAGAGAGCTCACCGTTTGTTTCCGAGTGCGCCGTGCTGCCGCGCAAGCGCAAAACCGGCGAGGAGCCTGTGGCTGTGGTCGTACCGGACTTCGACGCGATCAATGCCGTATATGAAGGGGAGAAGCTGTCAGACGAAGATATCCGCACAGTAATGAAGGCGGAAGTCAATAGCATTTGCGAGCAGCTCGCAGAGTTCAAGCGCATCAAAGATGTAATCGTGATGACCGAAGAACTCCCCAAAACCTCCACCCGCAAGGTCAAACGCCACATATTGATCGAAAATCTGAAGACGCTCGGCCAGCTCTAGTTTCGAAGGTCACAATCAGGTACCCCACAGCTTGCTGTGGGTTGATTGCAGCATGACTTAGGCCTAAAGGACTGTTCTTTCGACGTTCCGAATTCATTCCATCGAAACCGCGAAATTCTCAACCTGCTCAACCTTGAAATTCGGACCCTGCGCCTAATAGCCCAACCAGTTGATCATGATTCTTAGCGATACAGTGCGAGTCGTCATTCCTGCCACACGTGGCGCCCCGCCAGCCAGACTCCCCTCGACGCACCAATGGCGAGCAAACTCAACTCCGCCTCCAACAAAAAAACCAAAGCCTGCAGAGGTACTGTAGTCATCGAAAGGTGCGCTCAACAGAGCGTAGCCCGGCCCGCCGAAGATATAGACTGATGGTGCCCACGGCCGGAAGAAGTAGGACACACATGCGCCTCCGATACCGTTCGCCAACACCACGTCATCTGCGTTACTTCGCACAGGAGGATATGGACCGACAGGGTATGACTTTTCACGATACCACGCAACCTCGCTTACCCAGCAAATCAGAACCTTACTGGAGGGAGCAAAGCCAATTTTGAAATCCGAATTAACCGAGAACTTGATCTCTGGAAATTTCGAGGTCTTGAGTCCTGGATAGCTCCGGTCGGCCCAAGAACTATAACCTGTCTGCCCCGGTCCCAATCCCAGCCCGATGATGAAGCCCTTACGGCCCTTGTGTTCTGATGGCGCAGTAGTCTGCCCTGTTGACGACGCGGGTGCTGGCTTCGATTGTTGGCAGTAACCTTGTACTCCCGCAAGCAACAGTGATGCCATCAGCAATGCCCATATCCTTCTCATGATTCCTCCCTAAAAGGACGTGAATTGCACGCAATTGAATTATCGATTAGCCAATACTTTGCTCGTTGGAATCTCTGAATCGCGGTCTTGCTCTTGCCTCTTCCTAACAGGAGATAAGTGCTATCATCAACCCAAACCGGCTGGGAATCCCTTGTCGATCGGCGATTCCGCCGCAATCGCACTGCTAGCCGTGATGCCGAGCATGGGCAGCATGAACGCTACTCGTAATCCCGCCTGTTTCATTTCATTCTCCTTCAGAATGAATCTTGCACAAATAGGATGAATGGTTGCCCGCAACCTAGCAGGTGCGAATGGTGGATGTCAAGTGTTTTGTCCAAGAAAGAACCAACCGGGCTTTCTCAAACTCAAAGAATGTCGCACGATGTGCATCGGATGCAAAAGAAAGGGCGGGTCATCGACCCGCCCGAAATTGCAATATCAGTAGATTATCTGATTACTTGCCGAATGAGAAGAAGCCCTTAACGCCGATGCCGAGGCCGAGCACGCTACCACTAACGGAATCGGTCCAATCGGTATCTGTTGGCTTGCTCTCCTTCTGCTTCCGGCTCTGAATTGTGTACGACACCTCGGCCGAAACGCCGAGACTCTTTTCCAGCATATATACCCCACCCAAACCAAAGTCGATGTCGTAGCCCTTCTCCTTGGTTTCATACTCTGTGCCGCCGGATTTGCTCTTGTAAGTCTCCCCCCCTATAGTGAAACTGGCCGTAACGAAGGGGACCAACTTACTTTTCTCGATGTCGTTCTTGTTGGCGCCGATATAGTAGTACGCCTTCGGTCCGAACGCGAAGTAGCTGGTCTTATTGTCACCCTGCTTGGTGCTGGAGAAGTCAATCAATGCTCCAATACCAAGTCCGTCCATGAAGAAGTAGCCGGCGCACGGGCTGAAATTCATGGCCGTGTAGGAATCGCCGTTAGTATTCTTGTGAAGGTCCCCACCCTGGCTTGAGAAACCGGCTGTCCAGCCGCCTTCCATAAACCAGCTCCCCTTTTTCATTGTGCCTTTCTCGCCTGCAAAGGCCGAGCCAACAAGCAATAGCGACAGCAAAATCGCCATGATGATTGTGAGTGTTTTGTTCATTAGTACATCCTTTCTTTCTTTTGGCCCAATTCCAAAAGTTTAACTCCATTTACGTTTACTTAACTCCACTCATTTGTTTTTCGTGATTTATTACCCAAAGAAGTATTGTGCGCCAAAGAATAACTGCAACCACGCGAATGTTGTTCCGCTGAATACCCAATGCGCCCTCGCGCCACCCGATAGCGCCAACTCAGGGCTCATGAATTTACGATAACCAACGCCGCCATTGATGCCAAAATCGCTCTGGTAAATACCTGCTCCTCCCAACAAGATCATCGAAGCCGGTTTGCCGGGGCTCAGTTCGTATGTCCCCAAAGCCAGAATGTTGGTGAAGCTGCCAGCGCTTCCTCCCCAACCGTTAGGGCCGTCCACCTTTGTACCCTGCCAGTAGATTTCGGCGCCGATAGCTAGCTTTTCTTTCCACTGGTACTGCCCGCAGATGTCAAAGGCAAATGTGGGTTTGTAACTCCAATCCCAAGTACCGCCGGTCCAATCACTACCAGACCAACTGTCGAAACCGCTCAACCCGAGTGAATAGCCCAGATGCGCTCCTCCGGACCACTGTCCAACGCTCGTTCCACCGACGCCCTTCTTGGCCATCGCCGAGACCGAGAATATCAAACTCAAGATCACTATCGCTGCTGCAAATTTCTTCATACAAGCACCTCGTTTACTACGTGTATCAACACACAATGTTCCTATCGAGTTTGTCAGTTTTAACATCACCTCCCAAATCCTATCCTGTTATCAGAAAACAAATTACCTGACAACACACATCATTGTGTTCTGTTTTAAGCAATTGCCTGATATCAGTCAACAAAAACTTTGGGGCTGAAGCGCAAAAAGAAACGGGCGTCCGCGATGGCGGACGCCCAACTTCAGGGATGGAGGGAATCGCCTATTCCCAGATAAAGAACGAGAATCCCGCGGAGATCCCGAAAACATTTGTACTTAGGCTCTCCATAGTGCTAATGCTGTACGAAGCTGCTGTATTAAGTGCGACAGTTTGAGTAATCATATATTTGATCCCGCCGGCGAATGCGAAACCAGTACCGCTTGCACTGGATCCTCCACCAGACGCTCCAGTAACCATGAAGGAAGCCCCTACAAATGGATAAACCGAACCTTTGATGTCCCTTGTCGCATTTCCACCTTTGAAGTAGTAAGCCAAGCTAGGCCCCATCCCCCATGCGGTAATACTCTCGCCGCCACCTGAGGCTGAAGTCAGCGCAACACTGCCGCCAATCAGGAGTCCGTCAGCAACGAATGCTCCAACAGAAGGCTCGAGGCTGAATACCGTCACTCGGCTGTGGTAATAATCTCCCCCCGTGCTCGAGAATCCAACACTTCCATCAATTTTCAAGCTTCCTTTGCTAATCGGGGAATTCGCACCGAAGGCGACTGTACTAGCCAATAGAACAGAAACCACGATGATCATTAGCTTGTACATCTTGCTCTCCTTACTATAGACTTCAAGAATACCTAATTTGTATTTGTTGGAAATTTCAGAGTCGAAAAACCTAACGACCTCTACGAGGTCAGAAATGTGCTGGTATCACCTCCTATTTGGACAAATCAAGAAACATCATCTTGGGTTAACACTTCACTCCCCATGGACTGAGTATGAGATTTCTTGTTTGCAGACAACAAAAACTTTGGGGGGGGCAGAAGCGTAATAAAAAACGGGCGTCCGCGATGGCGGATGCCCGTTTAAGTACTTCATGAACAGGACCTATTCTTCGCCGCCCTTGCGGGTGGCCTGATAGGCGGCCATCACCTTCTCCGCATATTCCTTTGGAACCGGATCGTAGTGGCTGAACTTCTGACTGTGTCGTCCACGCCCACCTGTCATGGAGCGCAGTGAAGTTGAATACTTGAATAACTCTGCCAAGGGCGCTTGCGCCTTGACCCGTTGGTATTTGCCGGCTGGCTCCATACCCATTATTTTGCCGCGCCGTGAAGACATATCTCCCATAACGTCGCCGGTGTTGGCGTCAGGCACTGTGATTTCGAGATCGTAAATCGGCTCTAACAGAACCGGACCACATTCCAGGAAGCCGTTCTTGAAGGCGATTGAACCGGCAATTTTGAAAGCCATGTCGGAGGAGTCGACCGTGTGGTATGAACCATAGAAAAGTGTAACGCGCAGATCGACAACTTGATTGCCGGAGAGAGCACCCTCGATCATCGACTCAATTACGCCCTTCTCAACGGACGGCACAAACTTTGCCGGAATCGCGCCGCCGGTGATGGCATCGACAAACTCAAAACCCTTGCCGCGTGGTAGCGGTTCAATGCGAATCGAAACATCGCCATACTGTCCGCGACCACCGCTCTGTTTCTTGTAACGATGCTGGATTTCGGTCTTCTTGCTGATTGTCTCGCGATACGGGATTTTGGGTTGCTCCAGTTCAACGTCTATGCCATAGGCGTTCTTTAGCTTCTTAATGATGACATCCAGATGCAGTTCGCCTTGGCCGTGCAGGATGGTCTGCTTCAATTCCGGGTTGACCTCCACTACAAAGGTCGAATCTTCAGCGCGAAGCGTCGCCAAGCCGGTAGCCATCTTTTCCTCATCACCCTTGGATGTGGTGTGAATGGCGAAGTCAATGGTGGGCGCCGGAAATTCCGCCGGAGGTATTTGCACCGCCTCTTTTCTGTCGCAGAGGGTATCGCCGGTGTGGGTGTCTTTGAGTTTGACCAGCGCGCCAATATCGCCGGCGTGGACGCTTGACATGTCAACGCGTTCCTTGCCCCTAAGCGCGAATATCTGGCCGATTTTCTCACTCGAATTGCGCGTCGAATTGAAGACTTCGTCACCGACATGGATGACGCCGGAATAGATTCGGAATAAGTTTAACTCGCCGACATGCCGCTCAGCAATAGTCTTGAATACAAAGGCACAGACTGGTTGGCTGTCTCCGGTCTTGAGCGAAACTACCTTGTCACCTTTCATGGCGCTGAATTCCGTTGTGTCAGCAGGTGACGAGAAGAACTGAATGGCGAAATCAAGTAGCGGCAAGGCGCCCTTGTTGGTCGTTGCGGACGTCACGAACACAGGGAAGAGCAGGCGCTTGCTTATGGCCTTTTTCAAACCCATCTTGATTTCATCGGGTGACAACTCCCCGGCCTCGAAGAACTTCTCCAGTAACGCATCGTCGGCTTCCGCGGCAGCTTCCGTCAGCTTGTCCTTGGCCACTTTGCACTTGGCTTCCATGTCGCCGGGGATGGGAATCTCATTGATCGAGCCGTCGGCGGCGAATTCGTAACCCTTCATCTTGAGCACGTCGATAAATCCCTTAAAGGTAAGTGCTTCACCGATCGGAATTTGTACCGGCAACGCGCGCGGACTAAGCAGGTCTTGCACCTTCGCGAGGACATCGTCATATTTTACATGTTCTTTTTCAATCTTGTTGATCACTACCGCCAGCGGACTGTGATACTTCTCAGCCAGGTCAAATGCATACTCGGAACCCGATTCCGGCCCGCCAAAACCGTCGACAACCAACAGGGCGGTGTCAACTACGCGCATACCGCTGACCACTTCGCCGGCAAAGTCGGAATAGCCGGGCAAGTCAAGAATATTGATCTTATAACTCTTGTATTCACAATGGAGGAAGACACCGGAGATCGAGATTCTGCGTCTGATCTCCTCTTCCGTATAGTCGGATGCGGTTGAACCGTCGTCGACTTTTCCAAGTCGCGACACTGCTTTGGCGGAAAACAAAAGCGACTCGGCAAGTGAGGTCTTGCCGCTTCCTCCGTGGCCGACTAAAGCGATATTGCGAATCTGATCAGCTAAGTATTCTTTCAAAGTAAGCTCTCCTATCGAATAGAATCAAGGCAAACATAGTCCCGCACATTACCAAACGGATCAGGTCTTGTCAACCGAATTATCGCCATCCGGTCGCCCGATTCCCGTGGTTTTACGGGCAAAACGCCAATGAATCAGAAAGATCGGTAAACAAACAATGACAATTATCAACTGGTTGACCAGATTTCGTCTTGCCCCCATCTTCTCAGCGTGGATAGTGGTGGCTCGATGGGAGTTCCAGCGTCGCTGCCATTCTTCTTCGGTGTAGACTACAGTCTTGCCGGTGCTGTCTACCGGAGCTATAACGGCCGACTTCGTACGCGCGACATCCTGATTCGCCTCCGTGCGCCTGAATTCATCAGAATCCGCGTAGGTTTTCCACTCGTACTTGTCGAGGCCTGATTCGGGGTCAATTAATGTATAGAGTGCCATCAGTCCGCCGACCAGCGCAAAGATCAGCGTGATAATGCACACGGCGCTAATGAGATAGAAGTAGATCGTGGCGATCCAGGGTTTGGTGTTGGTGGCCATTGCTTTCCTCTTCGGTTTTGAGTGATGTTCTGTCGGCTGTTTCATTATTGCACAATTTGCTGATTCTCGCAAACCAAATTGAAACCATGACGATACAATGATGAGGAGGAGCAGTATGTTCAATCAGTCAATTACGGGAATCAAGTCCAATCTTGAGGCATTTGCTCAGGTGGCTGCCAAGATCGCGCAGCCACAGACGACGGAAGTGCTTGCAGGCAAGCCCGACCGGCAGGCCTCGCGTGCCACGGGACCGCGATTAGCTATCACGCCCGCGGACCAAACCGCAGGAAAGCCACCGGACAAAACGTCGACGACTCAGACACCGACGAGAGCACTGGATCCCGATGCGCCTAAGGAGACCGCCAACGAACCGGGCACTCGCAGCCGAGCATCGCAAGCTGTCGACCAGTCACGAGAAACTGTGAACATGATGCTGGCGCAGAAGGGCGTGGAAGCCAATCTTGGTGTGCTCAAGACAACTCAATCGCTGTCAGGACAGACAGTCAATATCCTCGCGTAGAGAACCTGTCCACCCGAACTGTGCCGGCAAATGGGTCTCTACTTGGGGGCGAGCATGTTGATGACCTGTAGCAGGGCATCGCGTCTGCGTTCGTAGGAGAAGTGAGCGCGTACACGCTGTCGTGCCCGATCTCCTTCACTTTCTGGCATAGCCAAGGCACGCCTGACCGCGTCGACAACATCAGGGGCCTCTCTCGACTCGATGATGATGCCGCAGTCGCCAACGATTTCCGGCAAGGCTGCGGCATTTGATACCACAGGAATGCAGCGGAAAAGCATCGCCTCGGCAACCGAACAGCCAAAGCTTTCGTGCCTGGAAAGCTGCAAGTAGACCTTGGCGGTCGACAAGTACTGTCCGAGTTGCTCAAAGGGGACTTGTCCAATGAATCTGAGATTGGGCGGTAGTGGCCGACCGAGTTTAGCGGTAACGTTGATCCGCAGACCGCCTATATGGATAAACTCAATGTCCGGCATCTGTTCTGCCACGAGGATGAAATCGTAAATTCCCTTTATCTTCCATGTCTCATCCGATAACTGACCCACGTTGACAACTTTCGGAGTCTTCGGATCGTCTGTGTTGAAAGTAATGTCTTCAAAGCCGTGATACAGCATGCGAATCTTGCTTGAAGCCACAGCCAGGTTCCTTTGGATGTGGAGTTCGGATGACCGGGAGACGGCGAGAACCTGATCAGACATGGCCAGAATCCGGCGGACGAGTGTCCGTAGAAACCGTGATCGAGCCGAACCATATCCGAGTTCCGGCTTGTTAGCTGCCTCGTAGCCGCCGACAACCGTGACAATCCGTTTGCCAAGCAGTCTCGCAGCAATTACCAGCGGGAATGTGTAGATGCTGGCAAACCAGACAAAGAGCAAATCGGACTTCCAGAGCGTACGGATGTCGCCGAGGAAACGGAACGGATTGACATGATTAACGAAGCGAACAACTACATTATGCCGCTCGCGCAGAATCTTGAGATCGCGCGCAACAAACGATGACAGGTTGGGAGAGACAAGAAGAATGTTCACGTCAGAAATAATGTTCAAAGATGCTGATCTGCAATGAAGAAATCAAGTGGATGTGTACTTATTGAGATGCACCGTGGGTCAAGCGACCTGTGATCCTGCTGTCGGACACCAAGTCGCTTGACCTACAGTTCGTTAGTTCACCTAATCAACCAGAACTTTTTCCAGACGCTCTAAAATATAGTCCGCTTCATTCTGGTTGATGATCAGTGGTGGACTTATGCGTATAGTATGGTGATGGCTGTCATTTGCCAACATCCCCAAACCAAGCAATTTCTCGCAGTACACCATCGCGTCACCGTTCTTGACTTCAATACCGATGAAGAGGCCTCGGCCGCGAACTTCCTTCACATGGGAAGAGCGCGAGGCAATTTCGGTGATACGATCTTTGAGATACTTGCCGGTTTTGGCCGATTTTTCGGTAAGGTGCTCTTCTTTGAATACATCGATGGCCGCCAGACCAGCGGCGCAAGCCAAAGAGTATCCGCCGTAGGTCGAGCCGTCCGAGCCCGGATGGAACGCCATGTCCATCAATTCGGTATTGGTTATCAAGCCCGATAGAGGCACAAGACCGCCGGAAATGGCCTTTCCGATAATGATAGCATCGGGAACAGAATTCTCGTGCTGGAAGCAGAAGTCTTTGCCGGTACGACCGAGTCCGACCTGAATCTCGTCGGCAACCAACAGCATGTCGTGCTGATCGCACAATTCACGCAGCCCGGTCATAAAGTCATCGGGAGGAATGAACATCCCGCCTTCACCCTGCATCGGCTCAACCAGAATGCCACACGTGTTCTTTGTGATTAGACGCTTTACGTCCTCTATGTCACCGTATTTGGCAGTGATGAATCCGGGCGTCAGCGGGCCGAAACCTTCTTTGTAATGCTTTGAGTCGGAGAAGGAGATCACCGTGATCGTGCGACCGTGGAAGTTGGACGTAAAGACAATTATCTCCTGTTTGCCGTCAGGGATGCCCTTCTTCTTGTATCCGTAGTAGCGCATCAGTTTGATCGCTGTCTCGACCGATTCGACACCACCGTTCTTCAGGAGTGCCTTGTTGCCCTTGCTGCCGAACTTCAAACCGAGCTGCGGCACCATCTTGCAGAGCTTTTCCAGGAAAAGAGCCCGCGTATCGGTATAAATAACGTTTGAGATTACCGAGCCATAGCCATGCTGTAACGCATGAACCAGCGCCGCCACGATCTTGGGATGATGATGTCCGGGATTCGCGGCGCTGTAGGCGGCGAGACAGTCAAGGATCTTTGTGCCGTCGTCCATATACAGCCAGGCCCCTTCGGTTCTGCGGATAACGGATCGCAAGCGGTGGTAGTGGCTGGCGCCATAAATCGTCTCCAGATGGTATATCTGATCGTCTGTTACGTGGGAATAGCCGAGCGCTCCGGCCTGCTTGCTGCTGATTGTCTCGTATGCCATTGTAGTACTCCGCGAAAAAAACCCGAGACGTCCACTGGACATCTCCATAGAATATAGCGAAGTAATATACGTGGTAAATGCCGAATGTCAAACGCTTTGTCGCGTCCGCGTTGCCGACCCCAACATCATGATTTATAACAACTTAGGACGCTTGGCTGAACTCAGCCGTAGTTGTTACTTTCAGCCATGCCCGCTACGCATCCGGTAGACGTATACGGCAATGACAACCGCAAGCAGGACAATTGGTAGCCAATCACTCATCTGACTCCATATAACCTGCAATTTCGGTCAGGAGTTCCCGGAACTACTAGGGACCACTCAGAGTCAGTCACCTTGAATCTGCACAACGATTTCTCTCTGGCGGGGGCGATTGTCGAATTCGAGCAGGACAATTTGCTGCCAAGTCCCAAGAACGAGCCTTCCGGAGATCAGCGGGCAAGTGAATGACGCGCCGATCAACGCCGATCGCAGATGAGCGTAGCCGTTGCCATCCCCCCACGTGCGATCGTGATGATATGACTTGCCGGAGGGAAGGATGCGTTCGAAGAACTCAGGTAGATCGGCAAGGAGACCTGGTTCATATTCGATGGACGTGATGGCGGCCGTCGCTCCGGGAACGAAAACCAACACGGTGCCATTCTTGATCTCCGACTGACCGACCGACTCGGCGACCTTGGGCGTGAGATCGATAATGTCCCCATCACCGGAAGTGCTGACATTGATTCCAAATGCTTTTGTTGCCATTGCCGTCTTATCTCCTTGAGAGTGTGTGCGTCGTTGACCGTGCGGTGGAACCGGCGCGCCAAGATTCGGGTTGACTCCAGTGTAAGGGCATCATATCATGAGCGCCGCGATGAACGAAGTTAAACCATATTTTCTTGATACGCTGATTGTCAGCGAACTGCAGATCAATTGCTATCTCCTTGGTTGTCGCGTCACGCGGGAAGCCGCCATTATCGACCCGGGCGGTGACAGTGAACTGATCAAAGACAAGGTAGCTGAAAGACGGGCAATCGTCAAAATGATCCTGCTGACCCACGGACATTTTGATCATATCGGTGCCTTGGACAATATCCGCAAGGAGTACGGCTGTCCGGTGCTGATTCATTCTGCGGATGCCAATGCTCTCACCAATCCGATGATCAATCTTAGCGCCCTGACCGGCAACAGCATCGTCTCAAGCGAGGCAGAGCAGCTTCTTGAAGATGGCGATCGAATTTTGTTGGGTAAGCTTGCTCTGGAAGTGCTGTTTACGCCGGGACATACTCGCGGAGGGGTCTGCTTCAAATATGATGGTCTGCTGTTTTGCGGAGACACCCTGTTCAATTCGGGAATCGGTAGAACCGACCTGCCGGGGGGGAACATGGCACAATTGGAGCAGTCAATTCGTAACAAGCTTTTCACTTTGCCGGATGACACGTTGGTGCTGCCGGGTCACGGCGAATCGACCAGCATTGGTTTTGAGAAAGCAGTCAACCCATTTGTGAGACTAAGATAATGCAATATCCGATTGGCGATAGTCACGTTCACCCCGATTTTTCTGTCGATGCCAAGGGCTCGATTCGCGAGTACTGCAAGCGTGCATTTGACATAGGGCTATTCGAAATCACATTCACGACCCATTACGAAATCCTGCCGGAGCGCAAAGACCGGATGGGGCTATTCACGATCGACGGGCTGAAGGTGCCAGCTGGCCCCGATGCGGTCAAGCGCTATGTCGAGGAAGTGCGCGCGGTTGGGGAGGAGTTTTTTCCAGCCGGACTCAAGGTTGGCTGTGGTTTGGAAGTGGGGTGGGATAAGACTCTCTATGACCGTCTGGCAAAGGAATTGGAGAGCTTTGATCTCGATTTCGTGATCGGCTCGATCCATGACGTGTGCGATACGCCGATTCTCGAACGAGAATTTACTCCGGCGTTTTTCGCAAGCCATCCAATTGACTACTGGATCGGAGATTACTTCAAACGCGCGGAAGAGATCGCCGAATCGGAGTTGTTCGACGTACTCGGGCATTTTGACTGCTACAAGCGCTATGGACAAGCAGCATACGGCGAAGCGATCAGAACGGCACATGAGCCATATCTTGACAACCTCTTTGACAAGATGAAGAAGCATCGCCTGTTTTTGGAACTGAACACCGCAGGTATGCGCCACGGAGTTGGCGAGTACTATCCGTCGATGGCGATCATCAATGCCGCACGTCGCGCGGGCGTAAGAGTCTCTTCGCTCGGCTCGGATGCGCACAATCCCGATCAGTTAGCGTTTGAATTTGACAACGCTTCACAACTGGTTCATGAATTACTGCC
>CAIYYT010000169.1 GCA_903930455.1 uncultured bacterium
CTTATCGAAACCCTTGATCACTTCACCAAACGGTTTCTCGGTGTCTTTCTTGCCGGCTGTGGCCGAGGCAGAAGCCTTCTCCTTCTTTTCCTTAGCCTTCTCCCAGTAGCCTGCTGCGGAACTGCCTGAAAAGAGCAGCAGGGAAACGCAGAACGCGGTAAGCGTCAGCAGCAAAATAGAACGACGCATAGGTGCATCCTCCAGTAGATGTTAGCACTTAGTGGTTGATTATTGTTTGTCGGGTCAGTGAAGGTCAATTTTGAGGTCACGAAATCATTCAATGCTTATCAAGACAACAGGCAGTCTAATGGAACAGCCGTGCGTTGTCAAAGGACAATTGGTGTATTCCCAGCCGGCCAGCGGCGCCATACATCATAGTACGGGCGGTGAGCGACTATGTTCAGAGGATTTCTCAGTATGAAGTGACCCTCTTCAAGGCAAAGACGAGTCGTGCTTCTCCGAAAGGATATACCGAAAAACCCTATTTGCAGGCAGCGATGAAGAGGATATCGTTTTTGCAGAGCTGTCCGTCACCAAGTTCGCGCCGGAAATCGGCTAAGCGCTCAAGCCAATAGTGCTCACGTGCGCTCTTTTCGGCAAAGAATGCCCACGCCTCAGAGTATTCCTCGAATGTGACCGCTTCATCAGATCTGATGATTTCGCTCTCAAAGCGAATTCCCTGCTTCCGCAGATACCCGGTCAGCTGATCCGGTGTGACGTGAGCATAGTGCGGATAGCCGACCTCGGCCTGGAGTTCCAGAAACAGCCGCTGCTCCTGCATAGTATTGCGTTTGGCGTCGCTGCGTGGATCGTCGAGCGGCTCCTCGATCAGAATGCCGGAGGTGGTTACCCGCAACATTTCATCAACTACTACTTGCCAGTCATAGACATGATGCAGGAATTCGCGACACAACGCCCAATCAAAATGGCCGTCGGGAAAGTCAAGTTGTCGTCCGTCCATACATCGATAGGCGATGTTCGGACGGTCGTGTTCCTTGCGGCAGCGCTCCAGCAGCGGCTCAGATATGTCAATGGCTGTGATTCGCTTGCAATGGGGCGCCAACTCGATCGTGAAAGAACCGCAACCACAACCGATGTCGAGGACATTGTCCGGTTTCAGCCGTTCCACGCGGTGGAGTAGAGGATTAAGGTCAGTCAATCGTAAACACTCTCACGCCTGTGCCCCTCCATTATGAAAGGGGCACGTGATGGCCTAGAATTCTGCGCCAAAGCTAAAATAGTGGTGTGGCACAGTCGTATGCATGAAATCCCAGCCCCAGCCGAGATCATAGCGCAACAGGAAAATGCCGAGATTCACCCTCGCACCCAAACCAAAACCACTCTTGATACCAAGTAGCTTGGTCTGATCCCCTCCGCTAGCGCCTTTGAATTCGGAATTGCGATTCCAAGTGGCGCCAACATCATAGAAAACTGCGCCAGTGAGTTGCTGGATCGTCAAAGGCAGGGGAAACGCCATTGCGAAATACTCGATGAAGGGATAGCGGAACTCAAGGTTAACGACACCAAACTTGGAGCCCTGGAACTCGAAGTAATCATATCCGCGTAACGGTGTGATGATTTTCGAGAAATAGAACCCCTGCACCGAATAGACATCATTACTTGTCTCGGTCGAGCCGATGTAGTTGGTGGTGCCACCCAGGTAGTAAGTCTTCTTGTCGCTGCCAAACGATGCCCCTCCTGCCGCGCGGAAAGCGACCGAATAGAGCCCACTCAGATGCCAGTATTTGCGGTAATCACCCTCGACTGCCCAGTAGTCGCGCGAACGGTTGGCAATGGGAATAGTGCGCTCGATTGCCAGTTTCCAGCGATTGCCGTTCAACGGGCCGGTCAAGCCCCAGAGGACGGTGTCGTTAATCAATGATAGCGAAGCCGTCGAGACATCGTTGTTGGAGTCGTCATAGGGTGGATCATAGTAAACGCGATCAATATAGACTTGCGAGAAGTCGATCTGCAATCGCTTGTACATGCTGAAAGGATAGTTCGCCATCGCCAGTGCGCCGTAAGTTCGGTCGGAGAACAGTCGGTCGCTCGGATCGATGAAGTAATTCTTATTATGAAAAATGCCGACGCCGAAGTCTACGCGATGAGTATTGTTCAGATAGATGATCTGCAGGTTTGACTGACTGATTGAATTGACGAGATCGGTGGAAATATAGAACTGGTGATTACCGAGGAAATCACTCACCACGACAAACGACTGTCCACGCAAACCATAGAAGGGATCATACGAGAGACCACCGGAAACATAGTCAGGCGAAAACTTGGCTCGGTATTTCTTGATCTGATATTCGCCGGACGGCAACTTGGTATAGATCGTATCCCGTCCGTCTTCCTCATGCACCTTGGCGGCGACATGAGTCGTGTCCGGGGCTTCCAGCGGGCCGTGTGAAGCGTCTGCCGGCGGCGGGGTAAATACGTAGTCCGGATAATCATCTCCACTGCGCGGGAATTCATCCTTCCCCTTTTCATTCAGCGTGGAGTCGGACGATTCCACGGGCGCTTCGACCTTCGCCAGTTCAGCCGTCATTTCCCCTGCCGCGAATTTCGTCAGTGCCAGCGGTGCGCCGTTTGTTGTAACCGGCTTGATTTCCTTCATCAGATAGACGTCATATCCGCCCTTGAAGAACGCAGAAAAGGCAATCTGATCGCCCTGGGGCGACCATGACGGCGAAGTGATCCCAGTCAGAACATTGGTGACTGCAAACGATTCACCACCTTTGTCGAACTCCTTGATGTAGAGATTGTCGATCCCATTGAGATTGGAAACATAGCAGAGCTTGTGACCGTCGGGCGCCCAGGTCGGATAACGGCAGACACCGTCTTCATGAGTCACTGTGTCAATCGCCCCGGTTGTCACGTTGAGTATAAAGATGTTGTAGGTACCGTACTTGAAGTTGTTCGCTTTGTCACTTGCAGCCGGCCGATCGGAAGAGAAGGCAATCTTCAAACCGTCAGGCGAGAAACAAACGTCCTTATCGTCGTACAGATCGTCCGTCAACTGCCGCAGGTCTTTAGTTTTGGGGTCCACCAGAAAGATATCTGCCTTGCCGTTCTTGACTGCCGTAAAGGCAATTTCACCACTCGCACCCCAGCTTGGCGACGTAACCGCGCCAAATCCCTGTCGAATGTGGTCAGTGATCCTTTTGTGCTTTACGTCGTAGATTATCAGTGCGTCATTGCCGCCTGATTTGGCCACGAAAACTAGGTTCTTGCCGTCAGGCGACCAGCTCATTCCCGAAACATAAGAATGCAGCGACTCCAGATCACCCGACCGCTCTCCCTTGACGAGCCGATCAAGGACCTTGCCATCTATAGCGCTGACTAAGTAAATCTCGGTGTAGTCCTTGCGATCAGAGAAGATGGCTATCTTGTCACCTTGCGGCGAGAAGGTCGGCTTTTCGTTGAAATTGGAATGGTCTTTCTCATGGTTCGTCAACCGTTTGCCAATGTCGGCCGGTTCTGAGCGAGTTGCGATTTCGGGCCAGTAGACTTTTTTCAGATACTTAGTGAATTTCTCATAGAACTCATCTTCGGTAAGCCCAATTGACGACTTCATCGCCCGTGACATTGAAAGGGAGCGCTTGCCCCGATTGATTATGTCAGGGATGCGCTCCGGTCCGTACGCTTCGGCGAGGAACTTGAGCGCAGCCTGCCCCTCCTTGTAGGCAAGAAAACCGCCAACCCACTCTAAGGGAGCAAGGTAGCTGTGAATCGTCGCATCGCGCAGGACCATATCGGCGAAGTAATCCCAACCATGCCGCGATGAATACTCCGCGTATCCCTCCGAATACCAAAGTGGTAGGCGGAAAAGATACTGCCGCGTTGCCAACGAACCGAAAAAGTTGCCATAGATCATGTCGTAGATTACGGCGTGTGTTAGCTCGTGATGGAGCACATGCCGGAAGTCTTCAAAGGAACCGTCGAACGGCACAACCACACGGTTCTTGAACGACTCAGTGAAACCGCCAACCGCCTCGGGAAGCAAGTCAGGGATGACGTTTGTCTGCTGGAACTCGTTGGGCGAATTGTATACCAGAACCGGGACGCGACTTCGCAGCTTGTAGTCGAGTTGCTTTGAGACATAGACATAGGCCGACTCCAGTTCGGCCACTGCGAATTTAGCGAGGTCGTATTCGCCTTCATAGTAGTAAAGGTCAAAGTTGGGAGTCTGGATGTAGTGCCAGTCAAAATCCTTGTACTGCACCTTGTTCTTGCCGAAGGATTCTTCCTGGGCATGAAGCGCCGTGGTCAAGACCAAAAACGCCAAACCGAGAAGCAAACTGAGTCGTTTCATACTGTATATACTCATTCGAATAGGTTTTATTCCGGTACTTTTTCGATCGCAGCACCGACAGCCTGAAGCTTTTTCTCCAAATTGTCGTAACCGCGCTCTACATGATATATTCGTCTGACTTCGCTTCTCCCTGAAGCCGCCAAACAGGCAGCTACCAAACCGGCGCCCGCGCGGATATCAGATGCCATAACCATCGTACCAGTCAGCGACGGTACACCTTCAATAGTGGCCACATCGCCGGTAATAGTTATTCTGGCGCCGAGGCGAATCAGCTCCATGCAGTGGCTGAAGCGATCATCAAAAACAGTCTCGCGCAAGTGAGAAATCCCCTCTGCCCGCGTCGCCAGCGCGACGAAACAGGGCTGAAGATCGGTTGGAAAGCCGGGAAACGGGTAGGTAACAAAATCGGTGGCGCGCAGCTTGCCGTCGGAAGCTATAGTAATGGATTTGGATCCGGCGGTGACCTCGCAGCCCATTTCCCGCAGCTTAAGCAGTGCCACTTCCAAGTCATTAGCTACGCCGTCTTCAACTTCAAGTTCGCCGCCGGTACCGGCAGCCATGCACAACAGCGTACCAACCTCCAGGCGGTCAGCCATCGGGCGATAGCTGATTGGCTTAAGTCTGTCAACGCCGCGAATCGTCATATCGGTCGTGCCGGCTCCGGCGATATCGGCCCCCATCTGATTGAGAAAATTCGCCAGATCGACAACTTCCGGATCGCAGGCCGCATTGACGACGCGCGTCACACCGGAGGATAGGGCCGCGCCGATCATGATATTCTCGGTGCCGGTGTGGGAAGGACGATCGAAGTAGATCGTGCCGCCTTTGACCGCTCCGTGGGCAATGACATACCCTGCCTCTTCCGTCATGTCGACACCCAATTGCGCAAAGCCCTTGAGATGCAGATTGACCGGCCTTTGTCCCAATGAGCAGCCTCCGGGCAATGAAACACGCGCACGATGAAGCCGTCCGATCAACGCGCCCAACACCAGAAATGACGCGCGCATCTTGCGAACCAGATCGTATGGTGCTTCGTCTTTATCAAGTGTTGCCGCTTCGATCTTAACTGTCTTAGTTTGCCTGTCCCATTCGACCTTGGCGCCCAACTCTCGCAGTACCTGCAACATGATATCGATGTCACGCAAATCGGGAACATCGCTCAAGGTAGTGACTCCGGAA
>CAIYYT010000170.1 GCA_903930455.1 uncultured bacterium
GAGAGTGTCCGAAGGCACGATTGGTTGTGTGACATCTCTGTTTAGCAGCAGGCTGAGTCCGAATTCCGCCGAGCTGATGTTGTTTTCGCGTGTTAGAAGAGCCACCGAATCGTTGGCGACGGTGACCTGTGCTTTTAGCTTTTCAGACAACGAGGCGGAACCAAGCTCGTATTTGCTGTTTGTGACCTCAAGTTGCTTATTGGAACGAATCAGCGCATCCTCCTGCACCTTTCGTAACATGGCAGATTCGACAAGAAGATAGTATGCCTGTGTCACGTTATAGACTGTTTCCAACGCGGTCTGATTCATCGCGTTGGACGCCGATGTCTTTCTCTGATTGCTTTGGTGAATTCGCAGCCAAGTAGCACCGCCGTCAAAAAGCGTCATGGATAAATTGATCCCGGTACTGTATGATTTGCTCCCCGGGTCCTGATAATAGGTGTTAAGCTGTTGCACGTAAGTGGGTCTGAGATCCTTTCCAAAACCATAGCCTGCCGAGACTGAAGCAGTTGGAAGCGCATTTCCCCACGCATTCCACAAATCATATTTCGCAGACCGGAAGCTGTTTTGAGCCGTAATGACGCCCACGTTTTTCTGCAGCGCCAGATCAATGCACTGCTTGAGTGAGAATTCGTTCTGCCCTGCTACTACATTCGTCGGCAGCCCCCAAAAACACAGCCCGGCGAAAAGCAGAATCGAACCTATCCGTCCAATTCTTTCCATTAACTACTCCTCAACTAGAATATAAGAATGATTGCGCACGTTTAGAACATTGCCCTCACCGCACTGAAGATGACCATGATCACGCCCACCGGAATCAGCACGGTCGCGGCTGATTTGCCTTTGCTGAAGTTGTAAAGCACGGCCACGCCGCCGATCACCAGAATTATCTCCCAGACAAAGAACACATCGGTCAACGAGTTCAGGATGGTGTAGGCAAAAGACTTTATATCGCTTCCGGGCAGCAGAACCGCAAGTGACGTGCGAATGTCCATGGTCTGCTTCATCATCATAAGTGGCGTTTTCACGAGTTGACCCAGTACGGAAATCATCCCCGCGAAACAGACGAGCGAGACCAGTTCCATGAACTTCGCCGATCCCCCAAAAACAACGCTTCCCATGAACATAATGATCGCTGCCATCAGAAAGACCATGATGGCACCCCCGACTATCCCGCCGACGACGCCGAAGATCGCTCCCACCCCTTTGAAGGTCTCCATCTGTTGCACGGCTTGATCGCGCTGTTCGGGCGTATACTTGTCTGATGTCATTATCTGCTGCTTCTGCATTTCCATCGCCAACGGAGCTACCACATAGGCAGTCCCCGCCATCGCGAGAAGTGTGATCACAAAAGGAATAATCCATGTTGGTTTCGCCTTGATACTCCCAAAAACCCTCATCGGGCTCAAGAAGATGTTCACTAGCATAGACCCGACAGAATCGGCTTTTGTTTCATTTGACACGGTATTGTCCGGCATTATTGCGGTCATAATTTCTCCTCACCAAGTATGCTTCTCTGAACGCAAATTACTACGCAAAGTTTCAAAAATCAATGTAACTCTATATAGCTCCGTGGCGGCTAACAACCGCACAAATGAAGGGCAAAATGCCGGCCGGCCCGCTCACAAGAAAAAGCAGCAACGACCGACCAGTACAAGAGCAGTGCGCCGCCAGCTATTCAGAGCAAGACACTCGACGATTGCGGCCTAATGCGGACAATCGGATACTGCAAAAAAAGGCGGCAACCAGTTTGTCTGGAAACCGGTTGCCGCCCACGAAAGCACTTATCTTAGAGAGATTTCTCGAATGTCACCTTGATCTTCGGGAGAGTCCTGGTGGTAACAAGACCCATGTCGAAGGAACCTGTACGCGCCCTGCTGGTATCAACGGGCAAACTAGCGCTTACGAGAATGAACGGTGAAGGTCTGCTGACATCGTTATCCGGATTAGGTTCGAGTGTTACGAAAACAGTGCCGCTGCGCACAACATCGAGCGGCCAATGCGATGCCGGAACATTGGCCGGCTGACTGTTTGGTTTTATGAAATCTTCCCCGGGAAAATTCGGAATGGTGCCATCCATACAGTGGCTGTTGTCGTAATCGATATAGGCGGGCGAGAAGAACTTGCCGGTAGACACCGTGTCGCCCCCGGTCAGCGCAACCCAACCTTCATACAGGTACCCTGTGTCTGGAAGTGTCGGCAGGAACAATCCCTGGGCATAGGTCTCAATCGTGTCTTTTTTACCGCCTCCATTGGTGAGTTCAATAAACCATATCCCGTATCGCTCGCTCGATCGCGACTGCCCTTTCTCTTTGAAATGGCCATCGGAAAAAGTGCCGACGGCAAACCGATTCTGGGTGCTCGGAAAAGTACGATTAAATGTCAAGAGCGTCGACTTGCTGGGGTCGATTCCGCTTAGCGCTATTATCGTTGGCGACGGCTTGGGGTCAGGATCGTTGGGATAGGGTTCGAGAGTAATGGCAATGATATCATAATCATATACATTACCTTCGATCGTAAAAGTATCGCCAATGTCCTTAGTAAGGTCAGTCGGACTCAAGAAACGATAAGTCTGCTCATCCCAGAAGAACTTTCCGAATTCCTTATATTCCACCCAGTTGGAGTCCTTGTCTATTTTGACCACCCACCCGTCATAGATCAGACCTGACTTCAATGTAGGAAACTGGGTCGGTTCAAGTACGATACGGTTGTAAACACCCTCAGGGTTCGACCCGTCATTGCCGCAACCACCCAACCCTATGAACAGCAGCGCCATCAATCCGCAAGCGACTATTGCTCTGAGCATCTTTCCTATTCCTCCAAAAGCATATTGAAAACAATAACTTCCACGTCTCTCAAGACAACAAGGATATCCACTGTTATCCCCACTGTCAAGTACAAATTTTCCGCCAAGGAAGAGACGTTGAAGCAGTCGATTTGGCTAAAACCATACGCCGTCGCTGACGATAAGCTAAATAGTACGAATTCATTAACAACGGAGATGAATATGATCGAGTGCGGCAAATGCGGTACCGCAAACCATTTTGATGGCGCGATGTTCTGCAAGAACTGCGGAGCCGAACTCTCTTCGCTAGTGGCAGTGAAGGTGGCAAATGAACCAACCCGCGTTCACAACAAGACTCAACCGATTGTTACACAATCGGATGCGGGAGAGGGGCAATCGGAGACTGATTTTGTTGTCACCGATTTGCCAATTAACGAAGCTGAAGCCAAGAGATCGGCCAGCGAGCAGCCGCTTGGCGGCGGGTTTGACCAGCTGCTCAAGCGCTTTGAGGGTGATCAGGCAGCCAAAGCGCTGCCGGAAGATGAGATCGAATCGGCGCAGTTGTCGTCTGAACTTGGCATTGAGTCTCCAACGGACTACTTGATGCGGGAACAGCAGGAAGCCTCAGAAAATGTCAGCGAAATCGCCATGCCAGCAGTTGAGCCCGCTGCTGCTTTCCAAATACCAACCGAACCAATGCAACCGATGAACCAACCGAAAACGGTCGACGGGATCGATACGCAAGCAAAACACGCAGGCGAACATGTTGTCTCAGACGACGACCGTAATCGATTGCTCAACAGTTTGCAGAAGACTCTCGCAGAAGAAGACGCTGCGGAAGCACCGCAAAACCAATCGCATCTCGATATCCAGCAGACGACCAATGCGCCTATAGATATCGAGCCAGTGAATGTGGTGGAGAGTCCCTCCACACCGGAGATGGTTGAAGCCGGTGCGGTTAGTCATTCTGCTCAGACGCACAAACACCAATCGGTCTTCGTGAGGGGACACAAGCTTCTGTTCCCCGACAAGGCTCGTCTCGTGCCCGGTGAGATGATTACCTACGGAAATCAGCAATACGCGATCAAGAAGGGGAGTATCGACAGGAAACAACTTATCATCGGCGGAGCGGTGGGCCTGATCGTGATAGCAGTGATGCTGATCATAGCCTTTAGTGGCGGCACTGCGCCCAAACCGGCGCTCTACGGCGTTGTCACGAACGCCGAAACCAAAGAGGTATTGGCCGGTATCAGCGTGAGTATTCCACAAACCGGGGCTTCTACCGTTACGGATGACGCTGGCATGTTCACCTTCCCCGGATTGCCCAATGGCCGCTATGATGTCAAAATGGAAGGCACGCTTTACGAGGCGCAGATGATGCCAACGTCAATCGTCAATGGAGAAAGCAAGATGCTTCACGGCACGATGTCGCCACTGCTTCCCCAGGGGGCGACATACGCTTCAACGGCGCTACGATCAACCAATGAGAACGTCGTGAACTCCGGACCGCTGTTTGGCGCGTTGAAGGTGAAATGCAGCGTCAGTGATGCGATGGTCCTTGTCGACGGCAAAGCGATCGGGTCTGTTAGCCAGACATTCAAGAGAGTTATGCCCGGCACCCACACAGTCCAGGTCACACGCGATGGTTACGAGGATTGGTCGCAGCAGGTCAAGATCGATGAAGAGGAAACAACCACTCTGACCGTGAATCTTACCGAGGCTAAGGCCGCAAGTCCGGTGGAATA
>CAIYYT010000171.1 GCA_903930455.1 uncultured bacterium
GCTTGATTACATTCTTGCGGTTAAGCATCACCTGTTTCTGCGGAACACGCGCGTAAACCTCAAGTCGGACAATGGATGGTTCCTCAAAAACGCGGCTAACAGAGCGAACCATCTGCCCCCGTCGGGCTTCGACCATCGACGCTTTTCCGAGAAATACCAAAACAATCGCTCGCTTAACACTAGTAGTAATTAACGGTTCGTAGTTCTGATTCACTATCAGTACATTGTCGCTCAGCATTCGAACTCCACAAATCCGATATGCCTAAACTAACGTCTGGCGCGCCGGGAGTCAACTCAAAAAACAGTTGCGCCCGTTGTGGCAGGTCTTAGCGGATGAGGTTGGGCGTTGAGGGGAGCGTGACCTGCCAGAACGAAAAGTGCATCTTATTTCTTGATTTCAAATTAAACAAACCCGTAATTCAAGGCAATGAATCTGAAAGACATCACCATTCGGCGCACGCGACAAGCGGATTTGATTGATGCCATTATGCTCGTGATGAATACGGCCAATCACTTGCGTCGCAAACGCGGCATGCCCGTAAATCGATTCAAGAAGCCTAAGCAACCACCTCCGTTATTTGTGCACTTCCTCAAGACTGATCCCGAGGGTTCATTCGTTGCGCATGACCGCAAGGGGAAGCTGGTTGGCTTCGCGATGTCTTTGATTCGCGAGGACGAATGGTTCCTGTCCCAATTGTTTGTCGATCCGACCCTTCAATCCAAAGGCCTTGGGCAACAGCTTTTGGACAAGGCCATGCGCTATGGCAAGAAGAACGGCTGCAAGCGTTGGGCATTAGTGACTTTCGCATACAACCCGCAAGCCATTGCTGTTTACACTAAAATGGGAATGCCGCCGCAGCGACCGCTATTGACAATGGAACGGAAGGGCGTGGAGGGCAAACCGTTCAAGAAGCTGCGCGCTCCGATTAAGCTCACTGTAACCAAGATCACTGAAGAGAAGTATATCAACCGCCTGACTGCCCTTGACAGGCGCGCACGCCAATTAGCACGACCGGAAGAACATTTCTTCTGGCTGGCGGACGAAAACTACAACACGCTGATTTTCCATGACGGTAAGAAGCTGGTCGGCTACGCCGTAGTGAATAGCCGCGGGATGATCGCGCCGGTGGTGGCTTCCGAGCCGAAATACCTAGCATCGCTCATGGCCCATGCAGTCGAATGGGGCGTGGCTCAAGGACACAAGTACCAGATCATGTTTGTTCAAGGGGAGCAACTTGAAGTCATCCGGATGTTGATGACGGCCGGATTCCACATCGACGAGACGACATTGGTTATGGCCTCAGAACAAGTAAGCGATCCGAAGCTATACATCCCCGCTACTCTGGCGCATTTCTAAAGGCCGCTATGTTCGCAAGGGTACTTTCTAATCGGTTGTCTTGAAGAGTCAGGTAGGTCGGGTGCCCGGTGAAACGCAGAACCCGACATTTGTGTCTTTGATATCTAGTGCTTCACTCGGTGTGCGAGAAGCTGTGATCGAAGCCAAAGGCGTTGTATAGTGAAACTCCTGTTGGGTGAAATTCTGTTGAAGTTGCTCAAGTTCTAGCAATATATTGCTGGCTGCGAAAGGAGATATAGTTAGTGTTTATGAAGTCGAATAAAGCTCCGCATTTGATGGATATTATTCTGTTCCTATCCGGCGTGTGTCTTGTCCTCCTGTCTGGAGCTGTGCAACCTAGGATGTTAACGAGCCTGCTCGAAGCGTTGGGAATCGGTCTAGTTGCGGCAAGTATGGTCAGTTTTTTGAGCAGATTGGCGGACACTCGGGACGAAACTGAGAAGCTAAAGTTCTTGGTGGTCCCAAAGATAAACATGGGAGACAAGTATAACGAGCTTAGAGAGAAGGCAAGGACACATGATCTAATGGCAATTGCCATGACTGGATGTCTGCAACATTTCATTGATAGTGAGAAGCTCTTGAAGGGTGTTGTGCTTCACGGGACTAAGCACAGATTGGTGTTTTTGGGACCGGGAGCGGAATACGTGAAACAACGTGCTGAAGAAGACCATGTGGAGTTGGAGCAACTGAAGCACAGATTGGGCGAATCAGCAGAACGCAGCAGGAAGGTGTATGAGAAATTGCGTGGCCTTTGGAAGACGTACGAAAAGAATAGAGAGAACGCCGGGAGTCTAGAGATACGGGTCATGCAAGTGTGCCCACATATAACAATATTCAGGGCAGATGAAACCATCATATGGGGCCCGTACCTGTCCTACACTCAGGGGTTCAACTTAGCCGCCATGAAAGTTGAGGGAGAGACGGGTGGGCTTGCCACTCAACTGGAGAGGCACTTTGAGGCTCTTTGGCAACAGCACGAAGAGAACTGGCTTGTGCGCTTTGACCAATTCAATGGTCCAAGATTGAATGAGAAACTCCTCGAAAAACTGAAAAGCGAATCAGGCCTGTGATCAGATGTGGATACTCCTGCTCTTAGGTTGATTCCAGTAATGACCGTGAAGACCTTATGAAGCATTTCAAGAAACCGAAAACACACGCGGACCAGACTAGACAGGTCTCAGTTGTTGCTCTTCTGGGGCCCAAGTCCATTGAATTGGAAAGACTGATCAAGGGTTGTATTCAGAAAGTGAAGGAGACGAAGGTGGGTTCACTGTTCGATCCATTTCCAGTAAGTAGAATCCACGCGACCATTGTGGGGCTGGAGCGACTAAGCGGTTCTGATGAGCTTTTCAATGCAAATATCTGGTTTGACCTGAAGCAAAAGAGAGAAATGAACTTCGACAGTCTTCTGAGTCTGATCAAAGAGAGCTTCCCGATGACGATCAGAATCGGTGGAGTGAGTAGTACCTTTGACCAATTCGAGAGCTGGGGAGAAAAGCCGTATGTCCGTTCATTTCAGCTGCTGTGCCCAGCTGGAGACTTCACATTAGTGGGGTGGCCTCACGAGAAGGGAGACTTCCGCAATCGGACTTTGTGGAGATTGAGAGACAGATTCGAAAGAGACTGCAATATCAGGCACAAATATTCAAAGTACCAGGACAATGATTTCTTTATGCGAATAGGAAGAGTGAAAGGGGATCTATGTTCACGGGTGGCAGAGAGCCATGAACTGCGAAAGGAAATTGAGAACCTCGAGTGGCAGATTCGCGAATTCCTTGCAGAGAATTGCGTAGACGCGAGTATCACGCCAGATGACGTATACGTAATTACCTATCGAGAAGAGGCGTCCCGCATCGAGGTAATAGACTCCGTCAAGATTTCCGATAGACAGTTGGATAGTGCGCGCCTAAGGGATTTGGTGACAACATCGGGGGATAATTCGCACTTGAGATGCCCTTGCGATTGAATATGGACATTCGGAGGTCGTCACGCCAATCCGAACACGAGGTACTGAAAGTCTAGATACACTTTAAGCGGTGGCAATCATCTTTCGGTAGTGAAGCATGTCGAAACCCCGACGGATGTGTGTTGATGATCCGAGCATCTGCCATCCGGGGTTTCGACCTACAAATCTAAAGAACCGCGCTATTCCCCCAGCAGACTTACTGATCGGGTGTCTTGAAGTGTTCGCACTTCTTGCATCATTCTTTCGGTCTGCATCTTGATGATCGCCAGATTCTTAGCGGTCTGCTCGTCCGGGTTATCGGTCTTGTCAATCAACTGCTGCGTACGTGCCATGATCGAAGTCAGCGGCGTTGCGAAGCGTTTGGGCAGATCGGAAAACACTTCACCTAATAGCTTGCCGCGCTCCAGCCGTTCGACATGACGACCCAGTTGTCCGACACGGTCGGCTGTCGCCGAGGACATCAACGCCTGTGCCGCGATATTAGCAATGCCGCGCGCAAACACGCTATCAGAAAGTGAGAAACTGCGTCGTTCCACATTGCGCAATTCTGCTACCGCCATAATGCCGATTGGCTCACGGCCAACCATCATCGGTACCAGCAATGCGGACTGTAGACCGACAACGAGCGACTGTAGCAACTCCTGGTCGTCCATCTGCATCCGTTCTTCGCGCTGGTTGATCAACATCATGCGCCCTGCTTGAATCGCCAGCTTATGCCAACGCGTCCGTGACAGTGGCAAGCTGCGTACTTCAGTGACATGACTACTGACGTCGCGCGCCTGTGCTTCAGACACAAATTCGAGCGACTCTTTATCAGAATCGTAGCGCCAGAAGCGACAGTAAGTCGCCGGCAGTTTCTTCACGACGGTTTCAGCAAGCTCGACCATAAACGCGTGAGCATCTTCGCTCGTCACCAGCTTCTTGAGGGA
>CAIYYT010000172.1 GCA_903930455.1 uncultured bacterium
GAATCAGCGATTGGTCGCCGAGAACATGCTGTTGCGTGAAGAATTGGCGCAGTCACTAGGTTTTGCGCAGATTATCGGCACCTCCGAAAAGATGGTCGAGGTCTCGCGGCTCGTGCAGAAAGTAGCGCCGTCAGATACTGCGATTCTGCTGACGGGTGAGTCGGGAACTGGTAAGGAACTGTTTGCCCGCGCAATTCATTCGCTGTCCGGTCGCAAGAATAAACCGTACATCACTATTAACTGCGCGGCCATTCCCGGCGAGTTGCTGGAAAACGAGCTATTCGGATCCGAAAGGGGAGCGTTTACTTCGTCGCATGCTCGCAAGATGGGCAAGTTCGAAATCGCGGATGGAGGTACGGTCTTTCTTGATGAAATCGGTGATTTGGAATTCTCGTTACAGGCCAAGCTTCTACGTGTGTTGCAGGAACACTCGTTCGAGCGTCTTGGAGGTAACAAACCGATTGAAGTTGACGTCCGTGTGATCGCGGCAACCAACCAGAATCTTCAGGAAGCGATCGGTAAACAGAAATTCCGTGAGGACTTGTTCTACCGATTGTCGGTGTTCCCGATTCACATTCCGCCGTTACGCGAACGCCATGATGACATCGTGCCGTTGGCCAATTACTTCGTCGAGAAATACTCCCGCCGTATGAAAAAGGGGGAGAAGTCGCTTTCGCGCGAAGCCATCGTCATTCTTGAACGTTACCATTGGCCGGGCAATGTCCGCGAGTTGGAGAACACTATCGAGCGATCAATCATATTGACAGAAGGCAAGAAGATCAAACCCGAGCATCTGGCGATTCGTCTGCCAAGTTCGGAAGATATCCGTTTGCGCGAAGGCGCCGGCCTGCGAGACGTTGGGCAGTATGCTCAAGCTCAGGCTGAAAGAGGGATGATCGTGCGAGTGCTGGGTCAGACCCACGGCAATAAGCGCAAGACGGCGGAAATTCTTAAGATCGATTACACGACACTGTTCGAGAAGATTAAGAAATACGCGATTGACAACAATAGCTGAGCCATTACGGCAACCATACTACTCCTTTCCTGACTTCACATATTTTAAGCGGGACGCCAACGGCGCCCCGCTTTTTTATAGCCGCCAGTAATGGAGAATCACGTGTTGATGGCGGTGTCAATTCATCAATACGGACACGCAGCGCATGGGTTTGTGCCGCCCCCAAATATCCATTGAATCAGATAGACCACATCGGCAATTGTTGTCTGGCCATCGCAGTCAACATCAGTTGCCTGTAGAGATACCGGCGCCGATCCGTGGCTGAAGATGTAACTGATCAAGTAAACAACATCCGAGATATTGATTTCGCGTGAATCATCAATATCTCCGCATCGGTGGTAGCCGACGCGGAGGTATTCCTGCTTGATCTCTGCCGAAGTAAGTAGACGCAACCAAACCTTGAATTCATCGATGTCACCATGGTAATGGAAAAGGTTGGTTGCACTACCGGTAGCAACTGCACCCAGAGCCCTGGGAATTCCGGAATTATAACTGAGGAGGTTCTGATCTGGAACAGTAACCTGGGTCACAGAGTCGCCGTTCAGATAGACAATTAGAGTGCTGCTGACACGATTCCAAACCATAGCTAAGTAATTCCAACCCTGCCCATCAGGAAGTTGAAGATTCGTCCTCCACCAGCCGGGGGCGCCGTCTACATAGAAATTTAGCCCGCACCAGATTGTGTCGCTCCTAACCATCATCTCCCATTCGCCAGCAGCACCATAACGGATAATGTTCTGTTGAGTTGCCAATGGACTAAGCTCTCGTTTGATCCATAAGCTAGCGGTTAAGGGCCCCTGAAAAGGATAATTGTACAGGTCGGGAAATACTACATAATCATCCGTGCCGTCGAAGTGCATAGCGTTCCCCGAGACACCCGAAATCCAATTCGGCTGACCAGATGCAACTCCATCTTTGTTGTGCCCCGAGCGATCGTACACAATTCCGCCGCTTCCCTCGTCAAAAGCAAAAAACAAGTCCGCATCTGAAATCGACTGACCAAAAGTGAGGTTCCCTCCACTTCCCTTCAAGAAGACTACCGATCTCATGTCGCAGGTTGTCCCAGCACCTCTGCTGGCCGTCAACCGGCACTTGTAAGCAGTGCTTACAGAGACAGAATCAAGACCCAAGTGTTCCCCAACGGAAATGTTAGGAGCAATTTTGACATAGACCAGTCCGATTAGCCCCTGTGGCGATGGCATCGGGTCCGAACCGGTCATGTCCACCCAGATAAGGGAGAGGGAGTTATTCAACGTGTCCACCTTCAGACCCACGAACTCGCCTCTGTCGAACACCGTGCCTTCGGTGGAGAACGACGACACTTTCAGCCGATTGTCGGTCGGACGCAGACCCCATGAAACAGCGGCGATGTTTTCGTCCGCCCAGATGTACACAGGCACTCCAATTGAATCAGGCCAAAGTGGTCCCGGCACTTGCACCGTGCCAACGATGATGCTGTCCGGCATTCCGGTGTCGCAAGTATCCTGCAAAACATCCGCTTGCGCGGCGCCAACCAGACAAAGGCAAGAAGCCACCAAAGACAAAAGCAATATTCGCATGAGAGCGCTCCTCCATTCTGATGCAACGACAATCGAGCGATGATTTGACCACTGTAAGATACATTCGGCGGCAGAATTGTCAATGATATTTTGCATTTAGTTGGTGATTTGCGTAGCGGCGCACGGCGTGAGCCTAACGGAGCCAGCCCATAACATAGGTTCTTGCTCATTTCACGACTGGTGGATTTGCCGGATTTGTCACGGGTGGACGCCGTCCACCCCTACAGTTCGTAGCGGCGCACGGCGTGCGCCCTTGTCAAGCATCACTTCACTTTGTACCCCACCCAGAGCCTTGCGTCGGGTGGGTTTTTTATTGCTGGCTGCAGACTGTGTCCTTAGATTCGCATTGACATGAAGTTGAAACACTACGATCATGATGGGCGGGCGCGCTTCGTAACATTTTGCACGCATCAGAAACTCCCGATTCTTAGCAACCGTGTTTTCCGAGATATTGTCGTGGGCAGAATTCATGAATTCTGTCACAATCGGCAACTCAGACTGCTGGGTTATGTGGTGATGCCGGAGCATGTTCATCTGGTCATAGTTCCACCGGAAGATGTCGAGCTTGGACCTCTTGTTGGCGAGTTGAAGCGAATCACCGCAAGAGATATCCACAAGTTACTGAAGAACTCAGAGTCAGACCTGTCTGCCAAACTACTGGTACAACGCGACGGAAGGAAAAAGACCGCCTTTTGGCAACGTCGCTGCTTCGATCACAACTGCCGGACGGAGGAATCGGTCTGGGAGAAAGTCAACTATTGCCACAACAACCCAGTCAAGAGGGGACTTGTGCGACAGCGGGCAGATTGGAAATGGTCGAGCCATAGCTATTATGCGGCTTCCGACAATGTTTTGCTCGAAATTGATATTGCAGCCACTGAATGAAGAACCCACCCGACGCTGCGCTTTGGGTGGGGTACAAAGTTGAGGAATCATCACTGCAGGAAAGCAGCCATGCCATCCAGATGACGACGAGTATTGATGCAAGAATGGGGACGAATTGCGTACGTCTAAGCATCCTCAAGCTCTTCGATGTATTTGCTGGCTGCCATCGCTGCTGTTGTGGCATCACCAACGGCATTCGTGATTTGCCGGACGAGTTGATGACGCACATCGCCGCATGCAAAAATGCCAGGAATCGACGTTGCCATGTTTTCATCCGTGATGATATATCCGCTGTTGTCGAGCTTCAGAGGTACGCGTGTCAGTCTTGAGTTGGGAACGAATCCCACAAAGATAAAAACTGCACCGCAATCGATTTTGGTGATCGCGCCGGTAATGATGTTGCGTACCATGAGGTGCGAGACCTTTTTGTCCCCCTCGATTGAATCAACCACGCTATCCCAGACGAATTCCATCTTTGGAATTTTGAAGGCGCGCTCCTGAATAATCTTCGCCGCCCTCAACTTGTCGCGCCGGTGAACCAGAATTACTTTCGAGCCATATTTGGTGAGGAATATGCCTTCTTCCACCGCAGCATCACCGCCACCAACTACCACAATCACTTGATTCTTGAAAAATGCACCGTCACAAATCGCGCAATAGGAAACGCCTTTGCCTGAGAATTCCTTCTCACCGGGCACGTTAAGCTTGCTGGCTGAACCGCCGGTGGCGATGATTACCGTCTTGGCCCTGTATTGTCCGTCGGAGGTCTTGACGATATGCATCCTGCCCTCTTGATAGATTTCTTCCACTGTGTCTGAGATTATCTCCAGTCCAAATTTGCGCGCATGTGCTTCGAATTTTGCGGCAAGTTCCGAACCGAGGATATGATCGAAACCGGGATAGTCTTCAACTTCCTCCGTAGAGGCAATTTGTCCACCGGGGAGATATTTCTCGATTGCCAGGGTTTTCAAGTTGGCCCGCGAACCATACATCCCAGCTGTCAATCCGCCGGGGCCACCACCGACGATGATGATATCAAAATCAGTTTTCATAGTGTCGAAGTATCTCCCGAATCAGTGTTTTTATCCTCGATAGCTTTCTGGTTATACACTCTCACCAGTCAATTGCACGTTGCGCCAACACCCCTTTTTGGTAAGGGTGCTTTATCTCTTTCATTTCGGTCACCAGATCGGCAATCTCAATCAGCTCCGGCCTGGCGTTTCTACCGGTAATCACTAGATGCAGCGCTTCTGGTTTGCTTTTTACCAGTTCAAGCATATCATCCGCATCAACTAGCCCCAGGTCCACGGCAATATTCAGTTCGTCGAGTATAACGATATCGTATTCTCCCGAGTGAATGACCTGCCGGGCGTGCTCCAGCCCTTCGCGTGCGGCCTTCTGATGAACCGCGAATTCCTTGTTGTCATCAACGATCCCAACAAACCCTTCACCGACCTGCTCCATGTCGACGAAATCCTTCAGTAGTTTGATCCCCTCCAGTTCGCCGTATTTCCAACTACCCTTGATAAATTGCAGGATCTTGATCTTTTTTCGATATCCGGCGGCGCGGACGCACATTCCGAGCGCAGCGGTCGTTTTTCCCTTGCCGTTGCCGGTGTAGACGATCGTTAAACCCTTGTCTGTGTTCTTTTCCGCCAACTTGACCTCCGTCGCTGGAACCGCAATCAATGTAATAATTTTGTCCGATGAAGCCAAGCCAAATGCAACATCTTGCCATCAAACGATTCCACGGTCATGATCGTAAGTCGTTGCATTTCATGTGAAAAAAGTCACGAAATAATCGTTGACTTGAAAGACATGATTATTTATGTTCAGTTTCGAATCGTCTTTGGCGAAACGAGGACAATGAGGATAGTATAGCTGCTAATGCGTGCCCGACGGTCATCATGATGTCCTTATTGTGAAATCGTTCACAATTCCTGCATGTATGCCGCCGTGGCCACTTGCCGCATGATTTTAACAACTAAGAGGTAGCACCATGCAATTTACGAAAGCCGAAGAATACGGAATCTTTGGTATCATGTATCTCGCCACGCAGCCGAAGGGAAAAGTGACTCCGCTTTCGGAGATTTCCGAAAACCAGCATGTCCCAGAAAAATTCCTGGCGAAAATTTTCCAGTCTCTCTGCCGTTCAGGTTTGGTCCGTTCGCACCGAGGTGTTAAGGGCGGTTTTACTCTGGGACGGACATCGGACAAGATCACGATCAAAGAGGTCGTGGAGTCAATTCAGGGACCTTACTATATTTCCAAATGTCTAATGGAGCCGCTTGATGGCCAGTCACCGGCAATGCTCAGTCTGCGCAAATTCTTGGAACGGGCGCAGGGGAGCCTGCTTAAAGTCTTCTCCAGCCACACGATAAAAGATTTGACGGATTGGCAGGATTAGCTTAATTGATTCAGGATGATTATAATCGGCTATGGGGCTGCCGATATATATTGTATTAGGTTGGAAGTGTCGATCAAGTCTGATCGTTGGATAGCTCGGGCGGCAAAGGAGAGAAATATGATTTCTCCGTTTGCGCATAGGCAGGTATCCCGTAAAGTGATTTCTTACGGGTTGTCCGCCTATGGTTATGATTTCCGATTGTCCGACGAGTTTCAGGTCTTCACACCGGTCAACGGCGAAGCGATCGATCCGAAAAACCATCGTTCGGCAAACTTCGTTTCCGTCAAAGCCAAGTCGCTGCTGATTCCGCCGAACTCTTTCATTCTCGGTCGCAGTCTGGAGTACTTCCGAATTCCGCGCGAGATTCTGACAATCTGCTTCGGAAAATCAACTTATGCTCGTTGTGGTCTTGTGGTAAACGTCACGCCATTTGAACCGGAATGGGAAGGATTCGCGACTGTCTCGATTGCCAACACCGCACCGCTGCCGGTGCGAGTATATGCCAACGAAGGGATTGCTCAACTCATATTTCTCGAGGCTGACGAAATTTGCCAGGTTTCCTACGCTGACAAGAAAGGGAAGTATCAAGCGCAGCGGAAGATTACTAATGCCAAGATTAAATCATGAACAGGATCAACAGTCATATTCTCAATAGAAGGGTGCTCTCGTCTCACCCACTCCAGGAAAGGTCAAGGTGACACTTATGCTAGGAAGTCCGGAATCGCACGAGAACTTTAGAAAGGCAGCCACGGAGCAGAGCGCTGCCCCGCCAAAAACCAAACGACGGATGGTCTCCATCGACGGAAATACCGCCGTCGCACATGTTGCTCACGCGACCAATGAAGTGATCGCAATTTATCCAATCACCCCATCGTCCGTGATGGGTGAAATTTCCGATGCTAAATCAGCCAAAGGCGAAAAGAATATTTGGGGCACGATTCCATTGGTCCAGGAAATGCAGTCGGAAGGTGGCGCTTCGGGCGCCTGCCACGGCGCCTTGACCTCCGGCGCCTTAACAACGACGTTTACAGCCTCGCAGGGATTACTTCTGATGATCCCGAATATGTTCAAGATCGCCGGCGAATTGACGCCGACCGTCCTTCATGTTTCGGCGCGCGCGCTGGCCATACAGGCGTTGTCAATCTTCGGCGACCACTCTGATGTTATGGCCTGTCGTTCCACTGGTTTTGGCATGATTGCTTCGGGGTCAGTGCAGGAATGTATGGACAACGCGCTGATTGCGCAGGCGATTGCGTTGCGCTCGCGCATTCCGTTCTTGCACTTCTTTGATGGCTTCCGTACTTCGCACGAAGTTGCCAAGATCGAAGAACTTACTTTAGACGACATGCGTTACATGATACCGGACGAACTTGTTTTCCAGCATCGCCGTCGCGCCCTGACACCCGACAGACCGGTGATTCGCGGTACTTCGCAGAATCCGGATGTCTACTTCCAGGGTAGAGAGGTCGTCAACAACTTCTATGTGGAGTCAATCACTACCTGTCAGCAAGTGATGGATCAGTTTGCCAAATTGACCGGCAGACAATATCACTTGTTCGACTATTTCGGCGCGCCCGATGCCGATCGCGTGGTCATCATGATGGGTTCAGGCGCCGAAGCCACGCATGAGACAGTTGACTATCTCACTTCCAAAGGCGAGAAAGTCGGACTCATCAAGGTCCGCATCTATCGTCCGTTCTCGGTCGATGCATTGGCCAAAGCGCTTCCGGCTTCCGTCAAGGCGATATCGGTTCTTGATCGCACTAAGGAGCCGGGGAGCGTGGGTGAACCCCTCTATGCCGACCTGCAGGCCGCTCTTGAGGAAATGGTCGAGCGCAAGATCGCTCCGTTCAAGACTATGCCGAGAATCACCGGCGGTCGTTACGGCCTGGGCTCGAAGGAATACACCCCGGCGATGGCCAAGTCCGTCTATGACAATCTCAAGAAGGATGTTCCGAAAAATCATTTCACTGTCGGTATTGTCGATGACGTTTCGCACACGTCGCTTGACTATGACAAGAAGTTCAGTGTCGAAGGCAGCGACGTTTTTCGCGCCATGTTCTACGGTCTCGGTTCCGATGGCACGGTCAGCGCCAACAAGAACTCGATCAAGATTCTGGGCGAGAATACCGACTGGAACGCGCAAGGCTACTTTGTTTACGATTCCAAAAAGGCCGGTGCCGTGACCGTGTCGCATGTGCGCTTTGCCAAGAATCCAATTCGCAGCCCGTATCTTATCAGCCAGGCCAGTTTCATCGCCTGCCACAACTTCTCATTTGTCGAGAAGTATGACATGCTCGAGAAGTTGGACGAGGGTGGCTCGTTCCTGCTGACCAGCCCATACGATGCCAAGGAAGTCTGGGATCTATTACCGATGGAAGTACAGGAGCAATTGATCGCCAAGAAAGCGCAATTCTACGTCATCGATGCCGTTAAGATCGCCAAAGAGCTTGGTCTGGGCGCGCGCATCAACATTATCATGCAAACCGCTTTCTTCGAGATCGCCAAATTGATTCCGGGCCAGGCGGCACTTGATGCGATCAAGAAAGCGGTCAAGAAGACATACAGCGCCAAGGGTGAGAAAGTCGTCGACATGAACCTTGCCGCCGTCGATGCCGGTGTGAAGGGTCTGCAGAAAGTCGACTATCCCAAAAAGGTCACGAGCAAGTTCAAGCGCCCGCCGATGGTACCGGCCGATGCACCCGAGTTTGTCAAGACTGTAACGGCCACGATTATCTCCGGCAAAGGCGACAGCCTGCCGGTCAGCGCTTTCCCGATTGATGGATCATACATGACTGGCACGACGCAGTATGAAAAACGCAACATTGCGATCGACATTCCGGTTTGGGAACCGGCAGCCTGTATTCAGTGCAACATCTGCTCGCTGGTCTGTCCACACGCCGCCATTCGTCCGAAGGTCTATGATCCCAAGTTCCTCGACAAGGCGCCAAAGACTTTCAAGTCGATCGACGCCATGACCGGTCCGATGAAGGGACTGAAATACACGTTGCAGGTTGCCCCCGAGGACTGCACCGGTTGCGAGTTGTGCGTCTATTCCTGCCCGGCATTCGCCAAAGATGCGCAGGGCAACAAGACTGAAAGACGGGCGATCAACATGGCTTCGCAGCTGCCACTGCGTGAACCGGAGCGTGGGAACTTCAAGTTCTTCCTCGATCTTCCCGAGTCCGATACGTCAAAGTTCAACGTCAATACAGTCAAGGGCAGTCAGTTCATTCGGCCGCTCTTTGAATTCTCCGGCGCCTGCGCCGGTTGCGGCGAAACGCCGTATGTCAAACTGATGACGCAGATGTTCGGAGATCGCGCGATTTGCGCCAACGCCACCGGCTGCTCGTCGATCTATGGCGGCAACCTGCCGACCACTCCATACGCTCGGCGTTCCGACGGCAGAGGACCGGCTTGGTCAAATTCGCTGTTCGAGGACAACGCCGAATTTGGTTTCGGTATGCGGCTGACGATTGACAAGATGCGCGAGTTTGCACTCGAACTGGTCGCCTCACTCTTCCCGAATCGTCTTGAGGAATTTGCCAAAGCGCCGCAGACGACTCCGGTCGAGATCGAAGCGCTGCGCACCAAAGTCGAAGACATCAAGAAAGAACTTCGCAAGATGGATCGCGCCGATGCCAGACACTTGCTGGAGATCGCCGATTATCTGGTGAAGAAATCGGTTTGGATCATTGGTGGTGATGGTTGGGCCTATGACATCGGTTTCGGCGGTCTCGATCACGTGCTCGCTGCCGGCAAGAATGTCAACATGCTGGTGCTTGATACCGAAGTCTATTCCAATACCGGCGGTCAGATGTCCAAATCGACGCCTCGCGGCGCCGTGGCGCTGTTTGCCGCAGCCGGCAAACCACTGGCGAAGAAAGATATGGGTTTGGAGATGACCAGCTATGGCTCGATTTACGTCGCCCGTATCGCAATGGGCGCCAGCCAGAATCAGTGCGTCAAAGCGTTTGCCGAGGCGGAAGCGTACGACGGACCATCTCTAATCATCGCTTACAGTCATTGTATTGCGCATGGTATCGACATGGCGCGCGGTTTGGAAGAACAAGAGCGGGCGGTCAATTCCGGTCACTGGATCATGTTCCGCTACAATCCCGATCTGGCCAAGCAGGGGAAGAATCCACTGCAGCTTGACTCCAAAGAGCCGACGATCACGTTCGAGGAATATGCGTCGCACGAAAACCGCTGGCGCACTCTCAAGGCGTCCAATCCACAAGCATACAAAGCGGCAATGGAACAAGCACAGGCGGAGGCCACGGCGAAGTTCCGATACTACAAGCAGCTTGCCGAACTGCCCTGGGGGAACGGCAAGTAGATTAGTTCATTCGGTGCCCCATCGCTTGCGGTGGGTTTGATATGACACAACGCGGCAGATTGAAGAGTCTGCCGCGTTTTTGTCTGTGTGGGATCATTCGCAAGTATCGACTGCAATGGCAAGTTTGTGCTTGACACAACTGTCATGCAATGCTAACTTAAAGTTACATGAAAATCGCATGGGCATTACTCATAGCAGGTGGGACAGTCCTTATTGTCTGCACAGTTGTGCTTGCGATGGGCTGGGAAGATGCATCGGAACAAGTAAGAGGTGCGGCGATCGGGGGCTGCATTGGAGGTGGCTTCGCCTGCATCGTGGCCGCTGCCACCTACTTGATGCTGAAACATCGTATCCGAGAAGAATCCACGCAGCGGGAAATGCCTCCTGCTGCGACACCCACTCCACCGCCCCCCTCCGTAATCCCCACGCCTCCCGAACCTTATTTCGCGCATCGCTATTTTATGCCGGGCAATTTTACCGGCAGAGTCGCCGAACGCAAGGAGTTGACGGAGTGGTTCACCAATAGCAGTAAGCCAATGTTCGTCTACGAAGCCATCGGCGGCATGGGAAAATCAGCGGTGACATGGTTCTGGTTGCACGAGGATGTGCTGAATGCCAAGTTAGCTGTCGACGGTGTCATCTGGTGGTCGTTTTACGAGATGGAATCTCGTTTCGAGACCTTTCTGGATAAGGCACTGATATATGTCACTCAAGATGAAAGAATGGTCAAGAATCCATCCCCGATTTACGACCGCATGGACTTGCTCTTCAGGATGCTTTGCAAGAAACACTACCTCATCATTCTCGACGGCGCCGAACGAATCCTACAGGGTTACGCCGGCCTCGGATCACCCTATCAAAAGGACGAAATCCCCGAGAATAAGGAAGATGACTACCGCGCCTGTGTCGATCCCAACGCCGGGACCTTCCTGCAGTGGCTGACCTCGCCGAATTTCCTGACAAAGACTCTGGTCACCAGCCGTCTCTTTCCGAAAGAGCTTGATGAGTATACTGGTTGTCACCATAGGAAGCTCGACAAAATGCAGAAGGAGGACGCAGTCGAGTTCTTTCAGCAACAGGGGATCAAGGGCACCCGTGCAGAGATCGAAACCGCCTGCAAAGCGTACGGTTATCACCCATTGTCGCTACGTTTACTCAGGGGTATGATTCTCCGGGATTTGAAGCATCCGTATGATATCGTCACTTGGACAATGCACAACCCGCTCCCCAAGGAATTGCCGAAGGAACACAACATTTTTGAGTTGGCCTATGACTCGCTGGGAAAGAAGAAACGCAATCTGATCAGCAAACTGGCAGCATTCCGCAATCCGATGGACTATCAGAGCATGGTGATTTTCCAGCGGGGCTTTGGCAACCAGCAGGAGTTTGACGACGCCTTGATTGACCTTGTCGATCGCGGTTTGTTGCTGCGCGATCTGACAACCAACAAATTCGATCTCCATCCGATTATTCGCCGCTATTGTTACGACCAATTGACCGACAAGCAGAGGGTCCATTCGCTGTTGCGCGACTACTTCTCCACAGTACCCAGCAAGAAAGAAAAGGAGATCGAGACGCTGGCTGATCTTGACCCTGTGATCGAACTGTACCATCACACCGTAAACTCAGGAAGGTACGACGAAGCCCAAGAGCTATTTCGTGATAGGATCAGCGAGCGCACCTATTATAGTTTTGGCGAATTCCGTCTGCGTATTGACCTGCTGCATCTGCTCTTCCCCGACGGCGAAGACAAGCTGCCACGACTGAAAGATGAAGCTCGTCAAGGGTGGACTTTGGAAGCGTTAGCGAACTCATATTCTTTGTCTGGCCAGCCACTGAAGGCGATTCCGTTGATGAAGAGCGCCTGTGGTCTGGCTGAGAGGCTTGATCTCCGGAAGAACCTTGCTATCGCCTTAGACAACCTCGGGATTAGCCTATTGATGATCGGTGAGATTGACTCTGCGGAGTCCAACTTCCGCAAGAGCATTAGAATCTGTCAAGAGATCCACGACGAATTCGAGGAATCAATCGGCTATCTTGAACTCGGCTGTCTGCTCGCTTACCGCGGCAAGTTCCAGGATTCTGAGCAGGAGATTGCGAAATCGACGCGATACGAGTCAAAAACCGATGCCAAGCAAGGATTGTGTCTCGATCACTGTTATCGCGCGCTGCGAGCACTGCTAATGTCTGACCCTCGACGGGCCCTTGAGCACGCTCAGAAGGCCGGAGAAATGGCTCGTGAAATGTACATTGAGAGGGACACCATTTGGGCCGAGTGGTTAATCGGGGCTGCATCTCTTGCCAGCGGGAATCTCAAGGAAGCTGAGAATCATTTGAACGAAGCGCTTCAACGCGAAAAGCGCATCAATCTTGTCGAATTGGAGGCCAGTATTCTACTTGAATTCGCCAAGTTGCGGCATGCGCAGAAGCGAGATAAAGAATCCCTCAAAGTTGCCAACGGAGCTTTGACAATTGCCGCCGGTTGTGAGTACCGGTTGCAGCAGGCGGAGATATACAATTTCCTCGCGCAATTCTATTTCGACACTGGCGACAAAGCCCAAGCCCGTAAGCACGCCGAGATCGCCAAAGAACGCGCCGAGTGCGGGTATGTGCCTGCGCTCAATCAGGCGAAAGCGTTGTTGGCGAAGTTGTAGGACAGGTCGCGACTAAAGTCGCTCCTACAAGTACCGACAAGTTACACGCTCGCAAATTCCCGTTGACAACTCCCTTCGCGACAGCTAAATAGTGCGGTCAATCTTGGCGGTCAGGATGCCGATTATCCTAAAACGTCGAGATGATATCGTAAGCCGGTGTAACTCAGCTGGTAGAGTAGCTGATTTGTAATCAGCAGGTCGGGGGTTCGAGTCCCTTCACCGGCTTTTTTCTTTAGGGGGATATGTAATACTCAGGCATTGGCAGACATGACTTCCCTCATAGAAACACTAAGGCGCATTCGGCATACGGCAATTCCTCTACCACTCAAGTATGGCGGCGAATTCAGGGGGCTTTTTCATTTCTTGCAGGAGCATCAGCATGGCAGCCGGGAGGTGTTGGCAGCTTTTCAGTGGCAGCAGCTTAAGGCGTTGCTTGCCTATGCTTACGATCATGTGCCGTACTATCATCGCACGTTCGACGAGGTCGGTCTGCGTCCCGATGATATCAAGTCTCCCGCTGATTTCCGGCGGATACCCATTTTGTATAAAGAGCAAATCGTCAGGCATGGCGCGGAGCTCAAGTCGGATCAGTTTGACCGGTTCGACCCGATTCCTTCTACTACCAGCGCCACCACCCGCGACGGCGTGACCATCTATCGCTCGCTTCATCTCGAGCACTACCGCCTGGCCAATGTTTGGCGACACTATTTCAACATCGGCTACCATTTCCGCGAGCCACGTGCACAGCTCACAGTCCCTCTCAAGTCTGTCTCCGATTCAAAGGAAATGCCAATCGACTACAATGAGAATGCTCTGTTGATCGATCCGCATAGCGTCACCCTCGAAAACTCCTCTCGGATCTATGAACGACTAAAATCTTTCCAACCCAAACTGCTCTACTGTCAGCCGGCAAGCGTTGCAGTTCTGATCGAGTACTTTCGTCAGCGTGGCTTTTCGCCATTCCCGATCCCGATCATCTATTCTCTGGGCGAGAAACTATATCCGGAATATCGGGCGCTGATCACATCGTTTTTTGGCGATGGCATCATTCAGTACTATGCCAATCGGGAGAATACCGTTGCTGCCACCGAGTTGAATGATGGCCGGATGTATATCAATTCGGAATACTGTTACGTTGAGTTCCTGTCATCTGACAGCCCCTGTGTCGACGGGACGCCCGGCGACATTGTCACGACGTCGCTGCAGAACTACGCCTTCCCGCTGATTCGCTATCATACCGAGGATCTGGGTGCCTCGCACGGCTACCCCCAAGGTGCGCTACGCAATTATGAAACGATGGAGATTATCGGCGGCAGGGGTAAGGATCTGCTGCTGACCATGAATGGCTTGATCGCACCTCAGGTCCTCCCCGTGATCGAGAGAGTCTGCGCCGGCAAATTCAAACGCGTCCAGCTTGAACAACGCACTCTTGATGATCTGGTTGTCAGAGCGATTCCCAACGAAACGTTCGACCATCAGCATGACCCGGCTCGGATAGAAGCGGCGTACCGCGAATGTTTTCAGAATCAGTTCAAAGTCGAAGTTGAATTGGTCGAAAAGATCGACCGCACCGACGCGGGGAAGTACAAATTCGTCATCTCTGAGCCGGCAATGAATTACTTGCGTCAATTGCTTCCCCAGAGGTCCGACCCGTCCCGGTGAGGGGCGATTATCGATCAGGACAGGCTTTTCGGTCAGGGTGTCCGCCGACGCGGGCGCCCCTTTCGCGCCGACTCACGAGTATAGACATTGTCCCACAGCGAATTGCGGAGACTGTGGTTTTTCCAGATTGATGTTGACACAGGCTTAAGCGGTCGATATATTCTTAATAGATTAACTAGGGGCCCATACCTTTTGCCGGCACTGAGAGGAGGTCGAGCCAGAGTTGACAGGAGTCAAAGTTCGCGATGACGAGTCATTTGAAAAAGCACTAAGACGCTTTAACAAGCTATGCGAAAAGAGCGGTATTTTATCCGATATCAAGAAGCATCAGCATTTCGAAAAACCGTCGGAACGTAAAAAACGGAAACTGAACGCGGCCAAGCGTAAATCGCGCCGCTATAGCAGAGACGACTAAGATGTCACTTCTTGAGACTCTCAATTCTGACCTGATAGTTGCTCTGAAAAAGGGGGACAAGGTTAGGGTGGAAGTTATCAGGGGTCTTAAGTCAGACATCAAGTATAAAGAGATCGATAAGAGGGAGCCGCTCACCGAAGAGGATGTTCTCGGTGTGTTGGTTGCTGCCGCCAAACGGCGACGTGATTCGATCGAGCAGTTCCAGAAGGGTGGTCGGGACGATCTGGTAAAGAAAGAGAGCGGCGAACTTGAAATCATTACCAGCTACCTGCCTCAGCAACTTTCTGATGAGGAGTTGCAGGAAATCGTCGGAGCCACACTATTGGAGATAGGGGCAAAAACGCCTGCCGATCTCGGCAAAGCGATGAAAGAAATCATGCCCAAAGTCAAAGGGCGCGCCGACGGCAACAGGGTACGACAGATGATCGCTCAAAAGTTGTCTTGTTGATCTGTGATCTATAGGTCAAAACCACCTCGGTTTTGACGCGGTGGAAGGATTCTTCCACCGCGTTTTTCTTCCATCCCGTAAACAAAAAAACCGGCAGACACATCATCTGCCGGTTTCAATGCTATACCTACGATTGCTGAAAATCAAAACTGCTCGGCGTCTCCGTAGAAGAAATCGACTTTGCCAAGTGCAGCGCGCAAAGCCAATTCGTCCTTGATGCGCGCCTCAGGCGACTTCTTGCTCCGGCGCGACGGTCTGTCAAGCGAATTGCTCGTTGCCGGCGTTTGCAGCGCATTTTCGACCTTGGTCACGAAATCAGGCCAAGTGCGATGCGCTTTGCTGGAGCCATCATACAAAAACTGTACTGTCTTGGCAGCCGTCCTAGCCAGCACCGACTGGTCCATTTGCACATAGACAACGCGGGGCAGCGGCAGCAGGATCGCCACAAAAAGCACAGCGCCGACAATGATCCATCCGCGCAGAGCGCCGATCAACGCGCCGCCGTATTTGTCTCTTTGCCCCAGATTCTGCGGCGAAACGACCTTCTCGAAAATGCGGCCTGCGAGTTTGAAAACGCCGTAGATAACTCCGAGCACGATGATATAAGCGATAATCGCCACCGCCAAAGGGGACGCATCGATGGCATCGGCAACGGCGACGGCAACGAAATCAAGTTTGCCCGTGGTGATCACCAGCGCGGCACACAGTCCGAGGAATGCCGCCAACTCACGCAGGAATCCCTTTTTCGAGCCGACGGCAAGAAACGTCACAACGAACAGAAGAGCTATCGCGTTAAAAATCATTCTACCCTCCGTGGGACAGAAGCCGTTTCCCGCACCGCGGGATTTTTTGCGCCTGCTTCATCTCGGCCTGCCGAGCAAGAGAGTTCATCATCAATCTGTCGGTCGCCGTTCTGGCGAACACGACACCATCCTGAAGTAAACACCGGTGGCCGACACGGCAAGCATTCAAACCGCGACAGCCACACCTCTACAACCAACAATAGACTGTTAAAAACAATCGGCAAGCGATATTTGTGGTTGAGTGGTTGCCTCGTTTTTTGCGCCCAAAGCCGGTTTTTGCTTGACAATCGCCGGCATTATCGCTATCTTAATCACCGATCAGTATTCTTATTAAAGCCATTTCTCACGTTTTGGGAGGGCATAATGCCTCGTTTGACAACGTTAGTTTTAGGGTTCACCGCCGCAGTTTTGTGCGGTTCCTTGTTTGCAACCAACACTCAGCCGACGATTCAGTCTCTTAACAAAATGCCGCTATCATTCACCAAGAACATGGGGCAATGGGACGACCGCGTCTTGTACCGTGCAAATGCCGGTGGGGCGACGATGTGGTTCACGAGAGATGGCATCACCTACCAATTTACCCGACGTATCGACACGCATGGCGGTGCGGTCTCCGCACCACGTGTAGGTCAAAACCGCTTCGGTTTTGACACTTCTGGCCTTGGTCCCATCGACCGCTTCAACAACGAGAAAGACAGCGTCGAGCAACTTGTCCTCACCGCCAAATTTCTCGGCGCAAATCCGAACCTGGAAGTCATCGGCGAAGGGCAAGTAGAGTACAAATGCAACTACTTCATCGGCAATGACCCGTCGAAATGGCATACCGACGTACCCAACTACGAAGCCATCACGCTCAAAGATATCTATCCCGGCATCGACCTGAAGTACTCCGGAGACGGCAACGGTCAGGCGGCGTATGAATTTATCGCCGCCCCGGGTGCCGATATCGCCCAGATCAAGGTTGCCTACGAAGGGGCGGCAGAAACCTCGCTTGACTCCGATGGCAAACTCATTCTGAGAACCAAATGGGGCGACATGATCGCAGCCATTAAGGCGCCTACGAACGGTGCCTTATCTGGCACCGCCGGCTTCTTGCAGCTATCGAAAAAAACGATTGGCTTTGAAGCCGGTGGAGCGAGTCAACGGGCGTTGGGTACATTCGGCGTCGGGTTGGTCTACAGCACCTACCTCGGCGGGGAAAGCGGCGATGCCGTAAGAAGAATTGCGGTCGATGGCAGTGGCAATTCTTATGTGACGGGGCAGACGTGGTCCCCTGACTTCCCAACAACTCCAGGCGATTATGATCCAACCTATAGTGGCGGTCAGCATGATGCCTTTGTCGTGAAGTTCTCTCCATCGGGCGCTTTGGTATTCAGCACCTACCTCGGTGGGAGACTGGGCGATTATGGGTGGGGCATTGCAGTTGACAGCAGCGACAATGCCTATGTGACTGGTTATACTGATTCCGACAACTTCCCGACTCAGAATGCCTATCGCGCGACGTTTCAAGGTGGCTACTGTGACGTTTTTGTAACCAAGCTAAGTAGTGCCGGCAACAGCCTGATCTACAGCACCTACCTCGGCGGGGTGAGCGTAGAAGAAGCATACGACATTGCGGTCGATGGCAGTGCCAATGCCTATGTGACAGGCACCACCGATTCGTACGACTTCCCGATCTTGAATCCATTCCAGGGCACATATGGTGGCGGTACTTGTGATGTTTTTGTGACCAAGCTAAGCAGTGCCGGCAGCAGCCTGGTGTACAGCACGTACCTCGGTGGGGGAAACAATGATTGTGGATACGGCGTTGCGGTTGATAGCAGCGGCAATGTCTATGTGACGGGCTATACTCTTTCATCCAACTTCCCCGCACAGAACGCATATGACCCCAGTTTTAACGGCGGTTCTTATGATGCTTTTGTGACCAAGTTGAGCAGTTCCGGCAACAACCTGATCTACAGCACCTACCTCGGCGGAGGAGACTTTGACGAAGGAAGCGGCATCGCGGTGGATGGCAGCGGCAGTGCTTATGTGACGGGTGTAACTGGTTCTTCCGACCTCCCGACTTTGAATCCCTATCAAACGTATCAAGGCAGCGGGGATGCTTTTGTGACCAAGCTCTCCAGTACCGGCAGCCTGATCTATGGCACCTACCTCGGCGGGGGAGACCACGATGCTGGATACAACATCGCTGTCGATGGCAGCGGCAATGCCTATGTGACGGGTACGACTTATTCTACCGACTTCCCGACTTTGAATCCCTATCAGACTTATCAAGGCAACCAGGATGCTTTTGTGACCAAGCTGACCAGTTCAGGCAACAGTCTGATTTACAGTACCTACCTCGGCGGGGGAAGCTGGGATGAAGGACAGGACATTGCGGTGGATGGCAGCGACTATGCCTATGTGACGGGCAATACCGAATCTACCGACTTCCCGACTTGGAATCCCTATCAGACATATCAAGGCTATGGTGATGCTTTTGTGACCAAACTTAGTGGCCCATCCTTCTGCGACGACTTTACTGGACTGTTCTGCGACGACTTCGCTCAGGGAGTCAAGCCAGACTGGAGCCAGATCGAGGGATCGTGTGTATGGGAAAACACCGGTGGTTGTTGGCAGACTTCGGCAGCGGGATATCAGGTCTATTGCATTCAGAACGTCGGCGGCTCTACGTGGCGCAACTATGATTTCGAAGTGTCTTTCAACGGAACTGGCGGCGTCGACAAGGTCATCAATTTCCGATTGCAGGACGCCAACCATTGGTATGGTCTCAATCTGCGGTCGAGCGACGGCAAGTTGCTCCTGACCAAGCGCACGGACAGCGGTCTGCCGTCACTTCTGACAGAAGTAAACTGGCCGAACTCTAACAATGTCTGGTATGATCTGAAGGTCAGTTGCATAGACAGCACAATCTATGTGTCTGTCGACAACTCCCCCGCGATTACTTACACCGACCACGGCACTCCCTTTCTCTCCGGTGGTGTCGGGATCACCTGTTACACCGGCAATCATGGAAGTTGTGATATATCCTTCGACAACGTGCGCGTGAGCGGACTTGTCTCAGGCGATGCTGACCATTCCGGTGCGGTCGATATTTCCGATGCGGTCTTCTGTATTAGCTATATTTTCAGCGGTGGAGCTGCGCCCGATCCGTTGCCATTGGGCGATGCAAATTGTGACGGCATGGTTGACATCTCGGATGTGGTGTACTTGATCGCCTACATCTTCTCCGGCGGGTCTGCGCCGTGTGGTGGAGGCAAATAAAATAACAAAGCCGGATCCGAGGGCTCGGTCCGGCTTTGCTTGAGCAACTTGTCGTTACTACTAACCCGGTAACTCAAGGTCTTATAGGTAGGTAAACGCTAAAGTGTGGGCTTTGTTACTCTGAGTCTCCCAAAAACTCAAGTTCTTCATCTGAGCATCGTCAAGACCGAAGCGGTTTTGACCTACGCCGTTTATCTCCACTCATCTTCCGCTAGGGCGGTCTGCGTTCGCCCTAGCGGTTGATTTTACAAAGAAGCAACACTACGATGTCAGATACTCTAGACTCTGACGAAACTTCCCGATCTTCGCGTTCGATCGGTTTACGGTCCTTCTAGTTTCAGTGAGGAGACGCTGTAACGTCTCCCCACCAATCGGTAATGCAAAACGCTTCGTTAGAAATAGGTTGTCGTTTGACACTACTGTGATCACTGACACGGTTTTTGTTCAACCCATTTCTGCTCTAAATCATAACAAATCGCGTGCCCGCGTCGCCCCTTTTTGCCGTGTGCTAACTGGTTGTCGGATAAGATGTTAATAGTTGGCTTCACGGAAATGGTGTTCACGAAGCAGATACTGCGCTGTAGATGTCAGTATCAAAACCTGAAGAAAACCGTCAATAGCTTGTTTAACATCAGCTTAGGGAATCGCAGAAAGTGCGCCATAGGGCACAAAAAAAGCGAGTGTTGCGTATTGGCTTTTGCGGGGAACACAAGTTGGAGATCTTTGAATGCTTTTGGCTTGTGTCTAAACCAACTACAACACTCGGGTATCTGCCCCATATATAGTCAACTCCTGCCAAACGCGCAAGTCCTATTTTGCATTTTTGTAGTGCCGCACACCAAAATGCTCGCCGGCTCCAGTTGTCAGAAGGAGTATTGAATCATGATCAAAAATCTCTGGCAACAGTTACAAACCCGCAATCACCTCAACGCAAACCTCAGGAAAGGTGCCAAAGCCGTTATCACGTCTGGGTTTAAATCCAGGCCTCGCCTGCGTGCCACCTGGCTCGATATCGAGCCGTATCAGGCAGTTGATTCCTATGAAACCGATCGCGCTCGTCGGCAGCTCTACCGCTTTTTGCGCGACAACGTTCCGGTGCTTAATGCCGTGATCTGGACCTGGGTACGACTTTGCGCTGCCGACTATGATTTCGAAATCGTCGGATCGGTATCCCCGGAGCAAGAGCAAACCGTGCATCAAGCCCTGGACAACCTCGACTCTCGCATTTTCCAAAACGGTCTGATGAAACGTGGCGGCATCCGCGAATTGCTGCTGCAATTCTTTGACTCGCTGTTCACCGATGGCGCTGTCTGCGGCGAACTGCAACTAACCCCTTCGCGCAGCCGCATCGAACGTTTTCAGCTTGCCGACATGCTCTCGATCTCGGTCGAGCGCAACGATGATGGATACCGCCTCTACCAACTCGCCGATGAGCACAAGACGCTGCTTAACGAACAGACGCTCTTCTACTATGGGCTTAGCAGCCAACCGGCGTCGGTCACCGGTCGCTCCATACTGCAGTCGATACCGTTCGTCGCACGGGTCGAACAGACGCTAATAAGCGACATGCATCGCTCGATGCGCAGTTCCGGTTACCATCGCATTCATGTCCAACTTGCGCCGCCGGAACGACACTCCGATGAAAGCGAAGAGGACTATTTCGCGCGCACGAATTCCTACTTTGATGACACGGTCGAAATGATGCGCGATTTCGGACCCGACAAAAACCCGGTCACCTGGAATGATGTCAAGATCGAATACATCGGACCATCATCAAAAGCCTCGGCCTCGAGCGCTTGGTACCTGAATCACAAAGCGATGATCGAGGACATCTGCGCGGGTACGAATCTCGCCCCGTTTATGCTCGGCTACGCTTACGGCACGACTCACAATTGGGCGGAATTCAAATATGAGTTGGTGCAACGCCAAGTCGCAACCGTGCAGCATGCCGCTGCATCACTGTTGGATTGGCTCGCCAATATTGAACTGGCGCTTCTGGGCATCAACGTGCAGGTGCGCACCCGTTTTGATAACCGCATCGGTATCTTCCTCTCCGACCACGCGCAGGCCGAGAAGGTAATGCTCGACAACATCATTACTAAGTTGGACAACAAGCTGATCACACGCGAAGATGCATTGCGCGATCTGGCGAGGATGTAAGGATGCGATCTTCTCCAGCGGTAGGTCAAAACCGCCTTGGTTTTGACATGGTCTTCCGTCGTATACAGACTCTTGCGCGATCCGCACAGAGAGGAACCAAAACGTGCACATAGGCAAAAACAATTGCTGGCGAAAAGCAGTCACCGATCCGGTGTTGTTCTGCCGCGAGTTCCTGGAATTGGAACCGCATCCCGGGCAGGCAGAGTGGCTCACTCGTTCAACCAAGAGTCAGAACCTGCTCGTAACCGGCAATCGCTGGGGCAAATCAACGGCGCAGGCGGCGAAGATTTTGCATCGCGCCATCTTTCGCACCCGTGATTCGCAATTCGACAAGGTATCCAGATATCGCTTACTCAACATTTCGATCACGCAGGATCAGGCGAATATCATCTTCCACAATTGCCTTAGTCTCATCAAAGGCAAGTCATTGGTTGAACTGCTGATCGATAGAGTTGTCTTTACGCCGTATCCGAAAATAGAACTCGGCAACGGTTCGGAGATCACGGCGCGGACGTCGCAGAATCGAGGGGAATACATTCTCGGCAATGACTATGACTATATCAATTTCGATGAAGTCGCTTTCGAGTTGCACCCCGACTATGTCGTCAACGAGGTCCTCACCATGCGTCTCGCCGATCGCAAGGGAACCATCGATCTTGTCTCAACTCCGCGCGGGCGGAATTGGTTCTATCGGAAGTATCTCGAATTGCAGTCTAATCGCGACAGTGCCTATGTGCAATCCGGTAGATCAACCGAGAATCCCTTTCTCAGTCACGAGTATTTGGCCGCGAAAATCGAATCGCTGTCGCCGCCACGAGTGCAACAAAACATCTATGGCATGTTCGTCGATTCGGGCAACGAAATACTGAAAGAAGAACACATCCAGCAGGCGCTCGCAGCGTCAACCGGTTTCTCCGAAAAGATACAGCATCATCGCTACATTCATGGCTGGGATCTCGCGCGCAAAAAGACCCACACTGTTGGCATCACGCTCGATGTTACCTCCCGCCCATACCAGTTGGTGAAGATCGAGAGGTTCCAGAAGCGCGATTGGCCTGATGTTCTCGAAGCCATCCGCCAAAGGCAACGTGAATTCGGCGGCGAGACAGTCATCGACTCGACCGGTCTTGGCGATGTCGTGTTGGGAGAGTTGAAGGATATCAGAGCGATCGGATTTGCTTTCTCGGCAAAATCCAAGGCAGAACTGCTCACGAATTTGCAGGCGCAGTTTGAGAATGGCAATGTCGGCGTGCCGTTAGTAGAAATAGCGACCGATAGCGGCGATTACTGGTGTTTGACCGAAGAACTGCGGGAACTGAACTGGACAGAAAACACAACCGCGGATGCCGCAATGGCATTAGCGATGACTCTGTGGCAGGCGAGATTGATTGTCCACAAGGCGGTTACCCCCGGTTTCCGCCTTGGCGATATCTAGTCGCGCCGCTTTAGCAGCTTGATTCCAGCGAGTCCAACACCGAGCAGAATGAGAGTCATCGGTTCGGGTACCGTCGTGCGGTCGTTGTTGCCACCCGGTGTGACGTCATCACCGCCGAGGTCGCCGACGACTTCGACATTGACGTCGAACTGAGTGTTCGCAATCGTGCCGGCAGAACTGAGTGACATCTGCGATTGCTCACCTGGCTTAGTCAATTGCATCTGCGGAGCTGAGAGGCCGTACGCATTACTGTAACCAAGACAGAGAATGGCAACCACAATCGCCATCGAAATGGCGGTCAATTTGGCGATAGCAAGTGTTTTTTCCAAAAGCATTCTCCTTTCCTGCAATGCACAAGCAGCAATTGTTGTGCCTGCCTTGCCACAGTATTGTGCCTTCTTAATCCGCTGTCAATCAACAATATAAAAATAGTGCCCCTGGCGGGACCGCCGCTGTCGGCAACCCCAATGCAATCTACTGCACAATAAGTGTCGCTGCAATGTAGGGGATCGGCGCTCTCATAGATACGGATCAGGTTCCACCACTCCCGCCAAGTCATCAAAATTGTAGTGTCATTGTAGATAAATCACGGTGCCCCCCAGTTAGTGAGAGCATGGAAATCACTCATCTGGAGGAATCGTGGAAAAACTGATAGGCGCCTTGTCAATAACTACCGCCTGCGATACGGCGGAAGAGAAACAACAACTGATCGACGAAATCAACCGCGTGGCGCAACCACCCCAGCCGGTAACGGTTGACACCGTCTATATCGGTCTGCTGCATGCGGCATCCAATGAAATCAACCTTCAGGGGGGCTGTTTTGAATCTGCCGAGTTGACGCAGTTGTCGCAGCTTATCGTCGATGCGCCGGTAATGGTGGGGCATCAGAAGCAGGAACTGCCAATCGGGCGCGTGTTTAGAGGCGAGGTTGTCCACCGCAATGGGGTCCCTTGGTTGCAGGCCTTCTTCTACTGGCACCGC
>CAIYYT010000173.1 GCA_903930455.1 uncultured bacterium
CAAGCTTTCCGATCGCATTCAGCCGCGCACGCTGTCATCGCTCGGGATGGCGATTGACTGTTTGGGATTGTTGATGTTGGCATTTATCAGTCAGGAAACGTCGATGGTCTATATCATCGGCTGCCTGATGATTCTCGGATTCGGTTTTGCATTGTTTGTCTCGCCGAACACCAATGCTATCATGAGTTCGGTTGCCAAAAGCTCATTGGGTCTGGCTGGGGCGACAGTGGGGGCGGTGCGGCAGATCGGGATGATGATGTCAATGGGAATTGTGATGATGGTTCTAGCGCTGTTCATCGGCAAGGCGGATATCGGGCTGGGGAATTACGAGCAGTTCGTACAGGGTTTGAGAATCGCATTTGCGGTGTTTGCGATCGCCTGTTTTGGGGGAGTGTTTGCGTCGTTGGCGAGAGGGAGGATGGAGAGGGGGTGAGATCCCAGTGGCCAAATTGCTCTCCACCAAGCTACACTAGAGACCATCAGAAATGTTCTGGACACTAGGAGAGATTGCTGCGCAAGAGTTTGTTGCAGAATACGAATTGTGAAGCTTGATGAGCGCTTAAATCCCGATGCTTTCGACAAGCTAGTACGGCGACACCGCGACAACTACTTGATGTGGTAGCGGATCAGATGAGATACAGAACAGGAGGCGTCATAACTCCAGACAATGCACGAATGCTTCTTAATGATTCCTGCACCTCTCGCAAAGACTAGACACGCCTCAATTGAAGGGAGGAGCCCATGTAGCGTGCAGCCTTCATAGGTTGGGTTGAAGATACCGGCTGGAACAGAGTCGGCACGGTCCGGCCATACGAGAGGCAACGCGATATCACTACCATAGAAGATCCTGTCGTTGCGAGCAGTAACATAAACCCCGTCAGATAGAGACCATCGGATGACACCATTTCCCTGGCTGCAAGATTGTACATATACACTGTCTATTCTCACACGGGTTGAGTCCCACAAATGCCGCCATCCGGGGTCAGAGATGTTAGTCTCATAGTTGCTGGTCTCGTAGACCCAGTAGTTGCCGACGGCCATCGGCCAGAGTTCGCTCGGTCTGTAAGGCGTGATAGTAATCGTGACCGATTCAGTGTCAGCCAGCTCACCGTCAGAAGCCACAAACGCAGGTTCGAAAACACCAAGCTGGGTTGAATCAGGAGTGAAGCTGAATACACCAGTACCATTGTTATCGGGGACGAAGCTTGCGTTTACTGGCAGATTGAAGGCCGCGATGGTGGGAAAGATATCGTAGTCGCTATCGTTAGCCATGACTGTGAAGCTTAGTGCTATAGTAGTCACACATGTCTGGGGTGCGATTGGGAGAAGAACGGGACGATGTTTGCTTGTCTGGTGCACTGAGATTATAAAGACTGTCTCGCTGTCAGCGAGTTCGCCGTCGGAGGCGTAGAACAAGATACTGTACGTCCCAATCTGACCGGTATCCGGAGCGAACATGAAGAGCCCAATGCCATCGCCCGCGGACGTGAAACTGGAGTGGTCGGGAAGGTTTTCGGCGAAGAGGGAAGGGATCGTACCGTCTTGATCGTTGGCAGTAACATCGAATCTAAGAGTGTCGCCGGCTCTGACAGTCTGGGGGCCAATCTCATCCAAGACGGGAGCGTGGTTAGCTGGCAATCCGGCTTCAAGGACTGTGATCGCAGCCGTCTCACTGTCGGCGAACTCGCCGTCTGAAGCCACAAAGGTGACATTGTAGTGTCCTGCCTGACTTGTGTCGGGAGTGAAAGTAAATAATCCAGTTCCGTTTTTGCCGTCGACGAATGAGGAATGGTTTGGCAGCCCCACGGCCCTGATTGTCGAAACAGTACCGTCGGGATCCGTTGCCTGAACCACAAATTCGAGTCGTGCGCCTTCTTGCACGTTCTGCGGGGCAACTGAAGCCAGTAGAGGTGGACTGTCCGGCTTGGTCGGATTGTCGGAGCAATGGCAGAGCAAGGCGACAGCCAGCAGAATCAGCGTTATTCTTATAGAAGAACCCATGATTAACACCCTCCAGGTACAATATAGCCGATACCGCAATTTTGTCAAGGGGGTGGGGTTGATAAAATATCGATACCGAATTGATTTTGACATACGAATTCGGGCACGTGGCAAGATGCCCCTACGGAAACTCATGTGCGGCGTTGAAACGTTCGAGAGTCGAAGAAGTGCAGCATTTCTTTGGAGATTAAGACGGTGGCAGTGGAGCCGTCAAGCCCCGAGTAGGCTTGGCCTACGGTCTTATCGCCCCGCGCGACTACTTCCTGCTCACCAAGACGGCCATAGAGATAGGTTGTCGCGCCATGGAATTCAACGCGGTCGATAGTCATGCTGATACCGGCGCTATCGGATGAAGCAATGAGATCGTCCGGTCGGATGCCGATCAGGTAGTCGGCGTCGGGGATGTTAACATGGCAGATCGGGGAGGGCACCGTCGCAAGACTTAGTTGGCCACCACGGACGGAGCCGTGCAGGATGTTGATCGGCGGGGAGCCGATAAAGCGGGCAGTGAAGACATTGGCGGGTCGGTGGTAAACTTCATCGGGAGTGCCCTGTTGCATGATCTTGCCTTTCTCAAGCACGACCAGAGTATCGGCCATGGTCATCGCCTCGGTTTGGTCGTGAGTGACGTAGATCATCGTTTTGCCCAGACGTCGCTGGAGTGATTTGATTTCGCCCCGCATCTGATTGCGCAACTGGAAATCCAGATTTGACAGTGGTTCATCAAGGAGAAATAATCTGGGATCGCGGATGATAGCGCGCCCGACAGCAGTGCGCTGGCGCTCACCACCGGATAACGTCTTGGGGTATCTGTCAAGCATGCTGGTCAATCCCAACAACTCTGCGGTTGAAGCCACTTCCCGGTCAATGCGCAACTTGTCAGCTTTGGCGACTTGCAACGGAAAGGCCAAGTTCTCTCGCACGGTCAAATGAGGATAGAGCGCGTAGTTTTGAAAGACCATCGCGATGTTACGTCGACGCGATTCAAAGGCTGTAATGTCCTCACCGTCGAGAAGTATTTTGCCTTCGTCGGGATACTCCAGACCGGCGATTAGGCGTAGCAGAGTTGATTTGCCGCATCCGGACGGTCCGAGGAGTACGGTGAGCTTGCCGGACTCGATTTCGAGATTCAGGCGCGGGATGACAGGGTTGCCATCAAAGCTCTTGACGATATCTTTCAGCTCAACGCGACTCACGGCAATCCCATTCAGGCACAGCGATCAGTCTTTCTTTTTGAAGATAAACATCTCGTTTACCGTGCCACTATCGGTATCAACGCCGATTCCATAGTTGTCGAATCCGAAATTTTTGGAATCGCGTGCGGGTCGATACCAGGTTGTATTGTCTGCACATCCGGAGCGCGGCCGTGTTGTCTTAGTAGAATCCACATAGTCGAGATAACGATCTTTGCCGCCGACATCAATCAGGATGCCATACGACTGCGCATACCAGGTGAAGGGTACGGTCGGGCGCGGAGTTTTGTAGTCATCGCGGAACGTTGCATCACCCATACCATCGGTGCCGGCGTTTAGCTGGTACAGGTCATCGCCACCAAAGTCAAACAGGAATGAATTGGAGCGAATCTGCGCATTCGCAATCGAAATGATTTTGCCGGTATAAACATCGTTGCCACCCCAATCGACCAAAAGCGTCACGGCAAAGTCCCATCCAAACGATAGGCCGGCGCCGGCGGTTTCATATAATTCATGTTTATCGTTGCCCGCTTCATCGAAAATTGCGCCGATGCAGTAGTGGGCACCGGATGCCTGCGTGAAGTAGCAGCTTTTGTAGGAATCGTTGCCGCTGACGTCATAAAGAATGCCGATGCCGAACCAGTAGCCGACACCAAGAGTCCAGTTGCCGGAGTAGTATTCATCATCCCCCGCGCAATCGATCAGCGCTCCCAATCCTCCAGCCCAACTGTGACCATCAGAGCCATCGCCGCGACGACCACCCCCCCAACCCTGCGCATTGTTTGCATTGATTTTTCCCTGAGAATGGTAGTCTCCCCGATTAGCCACGCTGGCAAGAGGCTCGGCCGTGTAGTGATCGTTACCGGAGTAGTCGACTAACACACCGATACCGCCCCCGATGCCACCTGCGCCCTGACCGTCGCCAAAGAGATAGTAGCTGTCGTCCCCTTCACGATCTACCAGCATGCCCACACCGAAATATCCACAACCTTGACCGGAGATCGCTAAGTGGTAATCATCTTTGCCAGCAAAATCGCACACGATGCCGGTGCCGAAAATGCCGACCCCCTGTGACAACCGATCGGCTCGATAACGGTCATTGCCGTCAACGTCGATGCAGATGCCAACACCACAACCGCCATAACCAAACTCGCGGGTCGTTGTGCTGTCACCGTAGATATCATCACCACCCAGATCGACGAGCACGCTGATTGGCAGGTATGGCTTGCTGCCGCCGCCGGTGAGGTATTTGTCATTACCACCAAAATCGCAGATTGCAAGATAGTCGCCATCGGCAACAATATCATCCTTGGATCCGTTTACGAGTATGGCTCCAATCGGCGTGGCGATCCTGAATCCCAGATCCTTGCCGCGCTCGCGCAAAACTCTGAGTTTCTTTGCGGCGATATCGGTTGCCGCAGTGGCTTTGAACGATGAGTAAACGAGCGACTGCCAGTCGATCAGACGGGCGCAATCGTCAAATTGCGGATAGTAGATTTGTCCGTCTCCCTGAGTGGCATCGAGATCGGTGATGCGATACAGTTCATCAACGATTTTGTCGGGCACGTTGCGAAATGCCAGTTGCCGGTATTTGTATGCATCCAGCAGGTTGACAAGCCAGACTGCCAACACCTGTTGAATCTGTGGATCGATCTTGACCGATAGGCTCTCCAATTCTGATCGTGATATCGCGCCATCACTCTTGCTTCCAAACGTCCGATACTCCAATTCTCCACCGGTGGCCGCATAGATGCGCTCGATAGCGGCGATAAGAGGTTTCGACGAAGCAACAGTATCAATAAGATTGGCTGAGTAGTTGCGAAATCCGCCGACGCGACGCTCCCAGCAAAGCGAATAGCACAAGAGATACAAGGCGGAATTGGTTGTGCTCCAGAAATTGGAGTCGACCAGAAGCTGTGTCGCCGAACTCTTCATCGATTGGCCATAGTCATAGACTTTGAGCGGTTCAGCCAGCAGATCATCAAACGCCGGAAGTTTGTACGGTATCTCATAGGGATAGCGATTCCAATATCCCTTGGGACGATAGCCGAGATCGATTTTCGATTTGCCTACCGACGACAGTGCCTGATCCAGCAGATCGGCGCCGATAGTTGTCTGTGAAATTGCGAGAAAAAGACTGATCATGATCACATAGCGAAGTCGCAACATATTTCCTCCAGTGCCGCGCCAATTTAGTCGTTGTTCGGCATTGTCACAACCACAAATCAATTGCCTAAGCGCATTCGAATCGACAGATTATGCGCTATGGCAACTCTCAAGAAGAAACTCACAGTCCGTCTTCATGACACCGATGCGGCCGGAATTCTGTTCTTCGCAAACCAGTTCGTCTTCATTCATGACACTTACGAGGAATTGCTGCGGCAGCTCGGATTCTCGATCGCGGCAACCCTGCGGGATGGGTCGTACATCGTACCGATTGTGCATGCTGAGTCGCAATATCTGAAACCACTCACGGTCGGTGACGAAATCACGGTCACGGTACAGGTTGCGAAGATCGGCAAAACATCATTTGTACTGGAATACGAGTTGCTCGGCGTCGATGATACGCTTGTCGGCAAAGCCAAAACGGTGCATGTGGCGGTTAGCAAACAGACGCAGAACAAAATTGCGCTGCCGGAGAAATTGCGACGCGCGTTGAAGGCTTTTCAGTCGGCTCCGTGATTATCTTTCCGCTTGCGGTATAGATCCATCAATCTCGCTTTGTCTATCTTGCTGATCCCGAGGCGGGAGAGCTTATCCATTACAATGATCGTGTCAGGCACTTTGATTCGCGACAGTCGCTCGCGTAGATGTCGCTTCAACTCGTCCAGATTGCAGTCGGCAGAGGCCGCTGTCTCGACAAATAGCACGGGGCGTTCACCCCATTTTGTGTCAGGCACTCCGATCACGGCGCAGTCGAGGACTCCGGGGAAGCTCTCTACTTGGGCTTCGATCTCGCGCGGAAAGATGTTCTCGCCCCCCGAAATCAACATGTCGTCCTTGCGACCACAGACGGTCAAGTATCCGTCGCTATCCAGAGTGCCCATGTCACCCGTATGGAACCAACTGTCTGGATCGAGAATTTCACCGCCCAGATAGCCTTTGAAAAGCACTTCGCCTCTAACGGCGATCTCGCCGACTGCGTCAGCAGAGGCGTGCAGGCCGTTGACGTCAAGAATGCGCAGTTCGCGATACTTCAGGGGACGACCTGAAGTGTTCAGTTTCTCCGGCGAATCTTGCGGACCTAACGTACAGACCTGCGAGCCAGTCTCAGTCAGGCCGTAGGAAGTAAGCAGCGGCAGTTTCAACTCGCGTGCCCGTTCGATCAGACTTGTCGGCACAGGAGCGCCCCCCAGCAGGATGGCTTTGAATGTCGCGGGCAGCGGTCGATAATCGCGGTGTTGCAGCAAGGTAGTCAGCATCGTCGGCACCAATGACAGATGAGTTACAACGCCTGAGTCGATCAGAACATTCGCTGCTGCCGCATCAAAGCGTCGCATGATGTGTGCCGATGATCCCGCAAGCGCCGACCGAAATAGAATCGAGATACCGCCGACATGATACAGAGGGAGTGACAACAGCCAGCAATCTCCGCTTTGCAAGGGTATATTTTCATTCGAGCCAAGCGCATTGAAATAGTGATTTACATAAGTCAGGATCACGCCCTTCGGTTTTCCGCTCGATCCCGAAGTGAACGTCACGGTCATCTCCCATTCAGTGTCGATGTCTCTGGGAATAGTTTCGTCTGCTGGCACGATGCGCGAAATGCTGTCCGAGTGATCGTCATCAATAACCCAAACGGGGATCGTCGGAGAATCCAAAGTCGAATGATGTTCCGCATCCACCAACAGCAGGCTGGCCTGACTCTCGGCGAGCATGTCATTCCATTCGCGCGGACTATGTCGAACATTGAGCAAAACAGTCGAAGCGCCCAGTCGTGAAACGGCAAAGAGTAACGCGGCATATTCGGCGGAGTTGCGCGCAAGAATTCCCACACGATCGCCGGATTGAATGCCGAGGCGTTTCAATCTCCGCGCTTGCCCAACGATCAAGCGTTCCAGTTCGATATAGGAAATATTCCGATCGCCGTCGTGTAGGGCGATGGCGTCCGGCCAGTTGAGAGCCGCGTTGCGCAGAAGGCAGGTCATTTTCATTTGACGGATGAGCAATACGGGTTAGTACCCAAGTCACAAATGGTAATTCCCAGGCCGCGTTCTGTCGGTACACGTATGCAACCATTCTCCACCGGCAGTGGTTCGGCAATCAGCGAATCGGCAAGCAGTCCCAATGTATCCAGCCCGCAGGGAAGCACGGTATCCCCGAGTGAGGCGGCTAAGTGCAACGCCGCCGTCAAGCCGACACCGGTTTCGATTGTCGAACTTATTACCATTTTCACATTCGTATGCGAAAGCTCTCGCGCAAGTTCAATCACTTCGCAGAACCCTCCGGCGAGCATCGGCTTGATTATGGCGACGTCCATGACACCCCTATCAGCAAGCTGAAGCGCCCTATCGCGCAGACTCCAGACTGCCTTGCCGACACTATGATCGGAGAGCGATTCATCAAGCGCAATAGGCACACGCGATTCTGCACGCAAATCGCCGAGGCGGTTGAAAAGATTGGCGTGAAGTGGTTCCTCAATGTATTCGATCTTGAATTGCGCGACACTAGCTAGAAACCTAACGGCTTGATCAAATTCGAAGGCGCGATTGGCGTCAAGCCGTATGCTGATGCTATCTCCAAGCGTCTCGCGCAAGTAAGCAATTTTCTCCAGTTCGCACTCTGGTGTCTCGACGCCGACTTTAAGCTTATACGCTCGATACCCGCGCGGGAGCTTGCAAGATAGCTGCTTTTTGATTTCGGCCATGTTCCCCGAGAGAATGGCATTGACCGGCACACGGTCGGATGCTTGCGGGTTGTACCAGCGCGCCAAATTCTCACCGGCGCTTTGTGCAGCCAGATCGGCAAGCATCGTCTCAATGCCAAGGGGAATGCTGGGCAGCGAGACACGGTCGCCATCTCGTCCAACATAGGATGTTCGTAGTGCGCTTAGTTCAGGCGGAATGGGTTGTCCCTCCAGTCGCCGCTGTAGCGAGAAGATGGCTCGGCGCGCTTCTTCAAAACTCTCCCTGCTGAATCCCTCAAGCGGTGCAATCTCACCATGGCCAAAAGGGCCATCATCGGTCTCGGCTCTGACGATGAGACCCTGACGTTTGGCAATCGTGCCTTGCGCTGTGATCAGTGGCGTGCGTAACGGAATTGAATACCGCCAGATCTTCACCTTCCTGATTATCATAGCAACAACCCCGCCGAAAAGCAGAGACCGAACAGTAGTAGTAGTCGACCAGTGCCAGCCAGCGTGTTGTTCAGCACTTTGCCATCGTCAACCGTGAGTACCGTCTTACAGAGCGGCAAAGCAAGCAGCAAGGTGACAGATGCCAGCATGGTGAACGGATGTTTGCGAAATATCAGATAATGCAGCAATGGGTACAAAGTTGCAACCGCTACTACGACGACATACTCGATCTGCGCGAAGCGTTTTCCGAAACGCACTGCCAGTGTTCGTTTGCCGGTGGCACGATCAGTATTCAGATCTCGAAGGTTGTTGACCGCCAGAATCGCAATCGATAGCAACCCCGGCGCCAGACCGGCGAGAAGAACCTGACTGTTGATCTTCAGCGACATCACATAGTAGGTGCCAGCGACCGGCACAAAGCCGAAGAAGATCAGTACAAACAGTTCTCCGAGTCCGATGTAGCCGAGAGGGTATGGTCCGGCAGTGTATAGCACGCCGCAGAGTATCGAGGTGATTCCAATTATCACAATTGGCACGCCACCGCGCATGACCAGATAGATTCCGACGCAAAACGCCAAGGCGAAGACAATGATGGTCGCCGCTCGCATTTCGGACACCGTCACGAGACCGGCCTGCGTAACTCGCAACGGACCGAGGCGCTCGCGGGTGTCTACGGACTTCTTGAAATCAAAGAGATCGTTGACATAGTTGGTGCC
>CAIYYT010000174.1 GCA_903930455.1 uncultured bacterium
CAAAGCGCAAGCATTTCCTGACAATATTTTCCAGCCCCAAATAAAACTCTTGACATCCAAAGCGGACGCATTTGCTTGTGTTTAGCTGGGAGGCCCAGATATTACGACCGGATATCCCCGGCCTGGTTAGAATCGCGCGGCAAACGCCAGATGCGATAACCTTGAGTAACTTAAGTTCGCCTTCTCATTGGAGGGGAAGGTTGACGTATCAAACAGATTAATCCACATGAGAGCCTCCCGGCTATTTTTTTGCCTTTCACCGGCTTCCCTCTCTCTTGGCATATACTATATAAGAAATTGTCAAACAGGACCATAGACTAGTTGGTCGATACGCCTTTTGCGGAAACGCGTCTAGATTCTGCGTGGTATCCTATCTTCGAAAATCCCACTAAGCTTACTTGCAGGGAATCACAGTATCATATTGCTCTGGCCATTCTGGCGTGGGGCCTCGATCCCCCCGATCGCCAAATCCGTACAGTAGGTGCACAATAGCCAGTCGATTCTTCAGTACCTTTATCTTCGTCCACGTCTGCGGAGTACCTGAAAAGCGAATGTCACCCCGATGTGGAGGTATATAGGAGGAGAAATAGAACCCTTCTGGAAGCCGACAGAAGATAGCGTTACCTGAAGCATCAGCGGGGGAATCTCGCGAGAGATCACGATCAAAGTAGGCAGAATACGTAGGAATCAAACTGTCGGGAATTTCCTTGTCATCCGGAGTTGCGTACATGACTACGAACGTGGTTGCTCCACTGTCAGGCACGGTGCACTTGATTGCACCGAATCCAATTCTCCCTTCATTCATGATCTTGTTGGAAGAACAGGATAGGACGCAGAACATGGCTATGACGATAGAACCAAAAGAGAGCCACATGAGAGACTTGGTCATCTTCCTCCTTCGGACAGGAGCATTGATAAATACCGTCAACTTCACTAAGTTGCGAATAATCCAGAAAAATGTCAAGCGTCTTCGTTCGCTCGATGAGGAGGTTCTCAATCACGTCGGCAGGAATCCTTTCCTGCCGAATCAGCAAAAGACTGTTAGATCGAGACCCTAGTTGTACGCCGTCTCGGGCTCAACCGCGCACCTCCCCAAATTTCCCTTGCTTCTCCCTCCCCGACCCTCTACTTTCCCTGCTCTAAACGCTGGAGGCGCTATAGTGGAACCGAAGATTACTCCCGAACTGGTGGCTGAACACGGGCTTTCCCCGGAAGAATACGAACAAATCAAGTCCATCCTCGGCCGTGAACCGAGCTTCACCGAGTTGGGCGTTTTCTCGGTCATGTGGTCGGAGCATTGCTCATACAAAAACTCGATTGCCCTGCTTAAAACTCTCCCCCGCAAAGGAAAAGGACTCCTGACCGAAGCCGGTGAGGAAAACGCCGGTGCTGTGGACCTTGGCAACGGCATGGCAGTCGTCTTCAAGATCGAATCCCACAATCACCCAACCGCAATCGAACCCTATCAGGGCGCCGCCACCGGAGTCGGCGGTATCCTACGCGACATTTTCTGTATGGGCGCTAGGCCCATTGCCGCGCTTAATTCGCTTCGCTTCGGTCCGCTCTCCGAGGCTCGTTCGCGGTTCCTGTTTGACGGTTCCGTCCGCGGCATCGGTGATTATGGCAACTCGTTTGGCGTCCCTACGGTTGGCGGCGAGGTCTATTTCGAGGACTGCTATTATGCCAATCCACTGATTAACGCCATGGCCGTCGGCATCTGCAAAACGGACCGTATGGCAACTGCGACCGCCAAGGGCGAAGGTAACCCCGTATTTATCGTCGGTTCCTCCACCGGTCGTGACGGCATTCATGGCGCCACTTTCGCGTCCGAGGAAATCTCCGCAAAATCAGAACTAAAGCGCCCTTCCGTGCAAATCGGCGATCCTTTCACCGAGAAACTGCTTATGGAAGCGTCCCTTGGGATCATCAAGGATGACCTCATCGTAGGCATCCAGGACATGGGCGCCGCGGGTATCACCTGTTGCAGTTCCGAGATGGCTGCGCGTGGCGAATCAGGCATCGAAATCAATCTCGATCTAGTCCCCGTCCGCGAAGATCGCATGACGGCATACGAGATTATGCTCTCCGAATCACAGGAACGAATGCTGGTCGTTGGCAAAAAGGGCAAAGAGAAGGAAATCAAAGAGATCTTCCGCAAATGGGACCTCAACTGCGTGGAAATGGGCAAAGTCACTTCCGGCAAAAACATGAAGGTCTGGATGGGTGGCAAAGTCGTCGCTGACATTCCGGCGGATGTGCTTGTTTTAGGCGGCGGCGCGCCGATCTACACCCGTGAACAACGCCGACCAGCCTATCTTGACGAAGCCCACCGGCACGATTTCAGTACCTTGCCCCTGCCACCCGACTACAACGACGTGCTTATGAAGCTGGTCACCTCGCACAATATCGCATCGAAACGCTGGGTGTTTGAGCAATATGATTCAATGGTGCGCACCAACACGGTTGCCGGTCCCGGTCCTGATGCTGCCATTATTCGCATTCGGCATACATCCAAAGCTCTTGCGCTGGCGACCGACTGTAATGCACGCTTCTGCTATTTGAACCCGCGAATTGGCGCTCAAATTGCAGTCGCGGAATCTGCCCGCAATTGCGTTTGTTCCGGCGCGCGACCGACGGCAATCACCAATTGCCTCAATTTTGGCAATCCTTACAAACCGGAAATGTACTACATGTTTTCTGAAGCCGTCGCCGGTATGGGGGAGGCTTGCCGCGTCCTCGAGACACCGGTCACCGGCGGCAATGTGTCATTCTACAATGAAGACCCCGAGCGCGCCGTCTATCCGACCCCGACCATCGGCATGCTCGGCATCATCGATGATATCGCGCATATCACTGGTAGCAATTTCAAGTCTATTGGTGATGTTATCGCGTTGGTGGGAACTACCAAGAATGAACTCGGCGGCAGCGAATACATCAAGGAAATCCACGATCTCGTCACTGGCGATGCCCCCTCAATCGACCTCGATTTTGAAAAGCGGCTGCAACGTTTTATCCTCGAAGCCATCAAAAACGATCTCGTCAAGTCGGCTCATGACATTTCCGAAGGCGGCCTTGCTGTTGCTCTGGCAGAGTGTTGCTTCGGTGATCGCGAGCATCTGATCGGCGCCAAGGTCAGCTTCCAACTCGACCTGCGCGCCGACGCCCTCTATTTTGGCGAGTCGCAATCGCGCGTGATTTTGTCAATCGCCCCGGCAAGCAAAGGCAGTCTGACTCAGTTGGCCGCTTCAATGAATGTCCCGCTGGCACTTATCGGCGAAGTCACTTCTGACCGGCTGCAAATCAACGGTGACATTGACGTTCCTGTAGTGCAACTTTCCGACGGCTTCTACGATTCCATCGGCAAAGCCATGCACCAACCGACGCGTTAAGATACAGCGGTCTGTAGGAGCGACTTCAGCCGTTCGCCCCGATTCCAACGGGGTCGCGACATACCCCCACAAAAAAACCGGCGACCGTTTCCAGCCGCCGACTATCGTAATCTTTTGCGAGCCCCCAGTTAGTTGCGCTCGCGCAAGCGATTGACTAATCCAACATGTCGTAGAGATCGAGTTCGGTTTCCAAAGTATAGTTGTCGCCATTCTTGCGCTCGGAGATATTGAGCGCCATCAGCCGGTTGTTCTTTTCAAACAGTAGCAGCAATTGACCGGAATTCCCCCCCGGTTGCATAAATCCCTTTAATTCCGCTCCACGCAGTTCCCCCTGTTTACTAATAAAGACTTCACTCAGCTTCATCTCTTCCTCCAATGAAGGTCAAGGTTCATAGTTTGGGTAAGTAGTTGCCAAAAAATCGGCGCCGGAGTAATCCTGTCCCGGCAGTTGGATATTATACACTACCTCGTGTCCTTGCCAACATAAAATTCTCCGCCTGTGTAATTCCATGACGTTGCATGCGGAAGCCGAATCACTACAATAAAGACAGATCATTTCTGTGCGTCGCGCGCGCCGGTCCCTCATTGGCGTTGACTCTCAAAGCGTCGCAGGTTAAATTGTGACAGCTTGGAGGAACCTATGGAAAATACCACGATTCGAAATACCAAAGGCGCACCGATGACCTGCAAGGGTTGGACACAGGAAGCGGCGCTGCGGATGCTGAACAATAATCTTGATCCCGATGTTGCCGAAGATCCGGCGCATCTAATCGTCTATGGGGGTTCCGGCAAAGCCGCGCGCAACTGGGAGTGCTATCATGCTATTGTCCGCAGCCTCAAAAGTCTTGAAAATGACGAGACCTTGTTGGTTCAGTCCGGCAAACCAGTCGGTATTTTCCGCACGCATGAGTATGCACCGCGCGTGTTGATTGCCAATTCCAATATGGTTCCTCACTGGGCAACCTGGGAGAAATTCCGCGAACTGGACAAACTCGGGTTGATCATGTATGGCCAGATGACCGCCGGTTCCTGGATATACATCGGCACGCAGGGCATCCTGCAAGGCACCTATGAGACATTCGCCGCCTGTGGTGCCAAGCACTTCGGTAGTGACATCTCCGGTCGCCTGATCTTGACCGGTGGCATGGGCGGGATGGGTGGCGCTCAGCCGCTTGCCGCTACGATGAATGATGCCATCATGCTCTGTGTCGAAGTCGACGAGCACCGTATCGACCGCCGTATCGAAAATCGCTACTGCGACCAGAAAGCGCGTTCGCTTGATGAAGCCCTGAAAATGGTTGATGAGGCCAAGAAGAAGAGAGACGCCGTCTCCATTGGTCTGGTCGGCAATTGCGCCGATGTCCTCCCTGAACTTGTGCGCCGCAACATCGTGCCCGACATTGTGACCGATCAAACCTCCGCACATGACGAACTAAACGGCTATGTTCCGAACGGCATGGCTTATCAAGAAGCGCTCCGCTTGCGCCAGACCAACCCACAGGAGTACATCAAACGTGCCAAAGACGCGATGGTCGTCCATTGTCAGGCGATGATCGACTTACAGAAGAAAGGCTCAGTCGTCTTCGATTACGGCAACAACCTGCGGGGTCAGGCACTTGCGCATGGCCTGAAGGATGCGTTTGCCTTCCCCGGTTTTGTACCCGCTTACATTCGCCCCCTATTTTGTCAGGGCAAAGGTCCGTTCCGTTGGGCGGCGCTCTCTGGCGATCCGTATGACATCGCCATCACCGATGAAGTAATCAAGCGAGAGTTCTCCGATAATCCCCATCTCACACGCTGGATTGATCTTGCCTCCAAGCGTGTCGCTTTCCAAGGGTTGCCTGCACGTATATGCTGGCTCGGCTACGGTGAACGCGCTCGCTTTGGCGCGATCATCAATGATCTGGTGAAGCAGGGCAAAATCTCTGCGCCGATAGTGATCGGTCGCGATCATCTTGATTGCGGCTCGGTGGCGTCGCCGAATCGCGAGACTGAATCGATGAAAGACGGTTCCGACTGCATCGCCGACTGGCCGCTGCTCAATGCGCTCCTCAACACGGCTTCTGGAGCATCATGGGTCAGCATTCATCATGGCGGCGGTGTTGGCATCGGCTACTCCATCCATGCCGGTCAGGTGATTGTCGCCGACGGCACTGAAGCCATGGCCAAGCGCCTTGAACGTGTCCTGACCAATGATCCGGGCACCGGCGTTATGCGCCACGTCGACGCCGGCTACGACGAAGCGATCGCCTTCGCGAAAGATCATCCGGATATCAAGATACCGATGATGGAAGGGCAAGAATAATGGCTCTGTGGATCACCGGCCTGATACTAGCCGTGATAATCGGTGGCTACGTTTTCTGGGGCTCCGCGCTGGGGATTTCGATGTTTCAAGCGTATCGCGATGATGCCACGAAAAAAATCCTGCGGGCTAGATATCTCCAGGCGAAGGAGGGACATCAAGAAATGCAGAGTTCTGAAGAAGACATCCTGATTGATATACTCCGGACGAGGCCGCAGTATCTTGGGCAAGACAATCCGACTCTCAGACAAATCGTACAGCGGCATCCAAACATCGAGTCCCTCGTCGACTACGTGGTAGACGAGGAGAAACGGATGCGCAACAAGGCGTAACGAAACGCGATAAACGGGAATATACAAATGGCAGGTGCGGCGGTTCTTACTTATGTAATTTACTTTGCTCAAGCGCCCACTTGTAAGCGAGAGTGGATTCAGATTCGATGCGTCCCATGTCCCGTATCTCAGCGAGGAGCTTAGGAGATTCGTGCGAAGAGAAGATTGCGTACAACATTACCGGCACTTCCACGATTTCGCCGATAGTCATCACAGCATCTATCACGTCGAGTATCATCAGTTCTCAATACGATGATGGGGTGCAGAAGGTTGCAACTGGGATTTGTGGTGGGGGGAGTGCGCTCCACATAGAGCGAAGCGACAGGTCGGGTGTTCGTTACATCGACATGCTGTGTTTGGATGAAGACACGGACAATGGCTGCGACGACGAAGAGTCAAACGCTGCACTTTGGGTGGCGAGCTAAGTTTCTTCTAGCTTCTTCCAGTACGCCTTGTCAACATTGACGGAGTCTAATCTCTCTGGAGCGATCCAGGAGATGAAAGTGGATGGCGATTTCGGTTGATTTGCGAAGCGACGCGTGTGTAGGATAGTACACTTCTTGCGAGTGCGCGTCAGACCGACCACCAGCTTACATATCTCTATGTCTTTGACTGCCGCTGGATTAAGCGGTAGCTCCCTGTTATGAAGACCAGCGATAAAAACATGTTGAGCGGATAGACCCTTTGCGCCTTCAAAGGAAGTCACCCGAACAACCGGCACTTCGACTGGTGTCACCTCGACGTCGACTCTCGTCAACTCCTCCGGCGGCACGTACGCGTCGACATCTGCGAGTACGCTTTCGCGGTAGCCAACAGGAATAACGCTGGCGAGAGCCATCGTTCGATCTGCAGTCTGCTTGATTGCGTCCCTTAGAAAGGTCGGTGCGTCTGCGCTAAGGAGGATCCGCCAGCCAACATTCGAGTCGCCGTCCTCTTTGAGAATCGAAAGGCCAGACTCCCGAGTCAGCTTCGATTGGGACTCGACCCTTGTCTCGACAGTAATACCCTTGCTCTTCAGATAGGCGATGATCTGATCGCGATAGGGTCTCGCCACGATGACTAAGGCAGAGGGATAACAGCCTCGCACCGCCTCCTCAACCTCGTCTAGTGGAATCCCCGCAATCGCCTGCGCAATGTATCGACCCATGTAGTTGGTCTTCTTATTTTGCACGGATGTCTCCACGTTCGCAATCTTTGGATACTTCTCGCTATCTACTCCCTTGACGGGAGCAAAGTGCTTGTACGGCTTGTCGATTCTCCCCTCAAGCCTGCCCAACTCACGAGCCTTCGTGATTACATCCTTGACAGCATCAACCACCACTTCTGGGCACCGCATGCAGAAGGGCAATTCAAAAACCTTGTACTCGCCGGCCTTCTTGAGCAAGCGAATGTGGTCCCAACTCGCATCTCGCCACTGGCCGTAGAGTGCTTGGTCGTCGTCACCGGCGATAACAATTCGGTTGTGTTCGCCGAGATGGTCAATGATCCCTGCCTCTAATGCATTAAAGTCCTGATACTCGTCTATCGCCACTAGTTCATAACCGTCAACTGGGGCTCGGCCGGCTCTGAAGCCGTCGAAAACTCGGTACACGCTGTCGTCAAAGTCGACAGCGTCGTAGTATTCCCCACGTGAGAGGTAGAAGGGGATGTGGTTCTCCTCAGCTAGGTTCCGCATTTCGCCCACAAAAGGCGGAGGCTTGCTTTCGACGATCAGCTCCCAGTCCACAGCAATCAGGCTCGCGAGTCCCGGACAGCATCGAAATCTTCGTGATAGGCTACCGCGAAGCGCTGGCTTTCCGTAAAGTAGACTTAGACAGTATGAATGGAGCGTGTGGACTTTGGCAATGTCTCCGAGGTCCCTTTCCAGGTCATCCTTAAGATTATTGATGAATGTCAGGACAATCCGCTGATCAGGCACTCCGGATGCTGCCTTGAGCATCCTTTTGAAGAGGCTGGTTTTGCCCGTGCCAGGGCCGGCAACTACTAGTTTCTTAGGGCTATCGGAGTTTAGGATGGCCTCAACGGCAGCATTGAGTTCAGCTTCCTCAGGGCTCATGAGTCCGTCTTTCTTCTTTATGAGCGAAATCCCCTTGGCTTTGACGGGGCGACCCCACGGGATCGCCCCTGCGGAAAATCAGAATCGATCCTACGCTACCGTAATCTCTTTACACAAATACACATCCTGAATCGCATTCAGCAATTCCACCCCTTCTTTCATGGGCTTTTGGAATGCTTTGCGGCCGGAGATCATGCCCATGCCGCCACCGCGCTTGTTGACCACCGCGGTCTTGACCGCGTCCGCAAGATCATTCTGCCCTGATGCGCCGCCGGAGTTGATCAAACCAATGCGACCCATGTAACAGTTGGCGACTTGATAGCGCACCATGTCGATGGGATTCGTGGTGTAGAGCGTGCCGTACATTTTCTTGCTATACTTGCTGTAGGATTTGCCGGTTGCTTTCTCGACTGCCGGGAAACCACCATCGCAATCGGGGGCCTTCTGCTTGATGATGTCGGCCTGAATCGTGACGCCAAGATGATTCGCCTGACCGGTCAGGTCGGCGGAGGTGTGGTAATCGACACCTTCAATCTTAAAGGCATTATTGCGCAGGTAGCACCAGAGCACGGTGAACATACCCATCTCGTGCGCCAGCGCAAACGCCTCGGCAACTTCGACGATCTGCCGATGCGCTCCCTCGGAACCGAAGTAAATCGTCGCTCCAACCGCCACCGCACCCATATCAAATGCCTGCTCGACTTTGCCGAACATGATCTGATCGTAGGTATTCGGATAACCGAGAAACTCGTTGTGGTTGATCTTGACGATCATCGGAATCTTATACGCATACTTGCGCGCAACCGCGCCTAATACGCCGAAGGTTGAAGCCACGCCGTTGCAGCCTCCTTCGATAGCGAGCTTGACGATGCCTTCGGGATCGAAGCAATCGATGTTCGGCGCAAACGACGCACTGCCGGAATGCTCGATACCCTGATCTACCGGCAAAATCGACATATAGCCGGTTCCCGCAAGACGTCCGGTTCTGTGGATCCACTCCAAATTACGAAGGACCTGATTCGGGCGATCGGAGAGGGACGTCACACGATCGGTGAAGTCCGGTCCCGGCATACTAATCCTCCCCTTGGGCAGACCTTTGCATTCAAAAGTCATCAGGGACTTGGCATCCGATCCCAGCATTGATTCAATTTGAGAGACGCTTAATGGCATTTTATACCTCCATGTATTGTTAGTTCATCGTGTTTACAATGCGCTTCTGCTTTGTAAGGGCAACCGCAAGACTCGCCCCAGCAAACCATTTTAAGATAATAGCCACAACGCTGATGCAAACGGATTTTGCGGGGAGAAATTGGGTCGGCTTCAGTCCCGTTCTACAACAACCATCGCGATGGCAAACTCTTTGCTGTGGGTCAACGACAGGTGCAGCCGTACGCCGGGAGCTTTGGGAACGATCAGATGCGGGCGACCATCGGGCGCGCGACCAACAGAGATGCCGCGCCAAAGGGTTATATGAATTCCCGACTGTGACAGCGCTTTGAAGCAGGCTTCTTTGGCGGCAAACCGCGCCGCCAACGATGGGTATGGGTTGACTTTGCGCAGGCAATAGTCGATTTCGTGAGGCAAAAAGATTCTTTCGAGAAAGTCTCTGCCCCAACGTTCGTAGGCCTTTTTGATGCGCGGGATTTCGATTATGTCAACCCCGGTGCCGCAAATGCTGCTCAATTTTCAACCCTTCAGTTTCAATGACACGTGACGATATCATATACTAAGTATGGCAATCGGGGGCAAGCCAAATCTCAACGTAGAAACGTTGCGAACAGTGAGTGGCAGGCACTTCAAAAAGTGTGCCATCACAGCGTTTATTGTGAGGTGAGCGAATTTCGGCTTGGAAAAAGTCGCAAACGACGTATATTAGTGCGAATGTTAGAGAGGGGATTATTTGAAAAATCTCTAACAACTCATTAATGAAGGTTGCCCCTATTATGGTTGCGCGTCCTGCCGTGACCCCCTCGCCTTCGGCGGGTGGCTAGCGGGAGCAAAAAGCCGAGGTGGCTGTAAAAATCCTTTACCGTATCGAATGAGGAGTTTTTTTCAAATTCGGTGTCGTAACACTCCCCCTCTCTATCTTTTTTCTACCTGATATTTCCCATGTGACATTTTGAAGTAGTTTGTGTGACCAGCAAGGTACATCCGTTGATATTGAGGGTCGGATGGGATGCTATCTATTTGGTTCCATTTTAGGCGCGGGTTTTGAGAGATTCCTTGAAAATGCGGTAGAAACCGAGTTCGTTTAGTGTGTCGCGCAAGGGGGCGGTCACCTTCTCGACATTGAAATCGGCACTGCCGGTGCGATTTCTGGTGCGATCGGCAACGGTCGCCACCAATCGCGCAGCGGCTTCAACGGCAGTGATATCCATCAGCTTTTCGGCGCTCTTGATCAGGATGACACCACCGTTGGCATCGATCGAGAAGTGCTTGAGAGAAGGCAGTTCTGCGATCAGGTCCGATTTGGCCTGTCGCAGTAATTCGGCGATCTCGAAACGAGAGATATGCGTCTGCAGGAATCCGAGGGATAAGTTAATTGCCCGCGCCAGTGCCGAGGCATGTTCGGGCAGGAAATTGACAAGTGGCGACGGAGCGGTCACTTGGGAGCCAAAGGCGCTTTCCAAGGCGGAGATCGACGACTTGGCGACAAGGTTCAAAGTGGTCGTGTTGAGATCGCTCTTGCCGATAACCAGCAGGGCAAAAGTGCTGTGATTGTGTAGAAAGAGCCATCCCTTCTGGAAGCGGACGATGGCGCCGCAGTTCTGGTCGCGGACCTCGCAAAAGCGGGCAAGCTGCCGGTAAAGCTGATCGACCATTTCTTGTCCGAAACGAGCCGGCAGCAGTTTGTGGAAGTTATTGGTTCGCTTTTCCCACAGGATGACGCCAGAAACGCCGACGACGCCGCGAATCGTTTCGAGGATCTTGTTCATGCGGCCCTCGCAATCTTCCAGAGTTCGGCGAAAATTTCCCGTTTGCGGGTTTTCGCATCGGTCAAGGCGACCAGATAACCGCCTTTGAAAGGCAGCAGCAGCACGTCGCGCGTGCCCAGATTGAGGACACAGTCCTCGCATTCCCCCAGATTACTGACCCGCGCCATATCGAAGAGGACATCAGTCAGGCTGTGAATCATCGCTGCCAGCATCTCGGCTTCTTTGCTGACCCTGCTTCGTGCCTCCACCTTGCCATCCGGCAGGATGATAAAGGCCGACTCGACGGCGGGTATCTTTTCCGCCCGTTCTATGGTGGAGTGAGCGACGGACGTAGCATGATCTTTCTCGGAGTGCTGGATGAGAGTGCCGGCGTGTTCGTGGACGAGAGCTGTGACCTCATCGTGTTGTCTGTTAATGAGTTCCTCAACCTGCCGCATTTCGTCAAGAGAATCGACGGTTTTGCCCCAGAGTTTCTGAATCTTGTGGATGGTTCGTCCGCCAATGCTGACAGTGGTAGCGATACGGGGTTCCGGATACTTCGAAAACTCCGTCTGGATTGCAATTTTCTGATCGCCGTGGTCGACTGCGGACAGCCGGCCGGCAGGAATAAAATCACTCATTCAGCAAACACACCAACGTTAAACCAAAAGGCACACTCCTACATGTCTGTTATCGGAATACCCAAAGCAGAAATGTAGCTGCAAGATAGGGTTAGGATAGGTCGCCACGGTAATGTGTGGACTGCCTTGTGTTTTGCTTAACAATTATCATATATTTTCCTCGCGATGCACGGAACCGAAATCGAAATCCTGATCATTCTGGTGTTAATTCTCATTAACGGCTTTTTTGCCGGTGCTGAGATCGCCGTTGTCTCGACGCGCAAGAGTCACCTAAAACACCTGATCAGTCAAGGTAGCAAACGTGCCAGACAGCTTGGCGATATGCTTAAACAGCCAGACAAGTTTCTAGCGACGATCCAGGTGGGAATGACGCTGGCAGGCACGACGGCATCCGTGCTCGGTGGCAGTGTGATCGTCCCGCATCTTGTCCCGGTGCTTGAACGAGTCGGACTTGCGCATCAGACGGCCGAGAGCGTAGCTGTCACGGCAGTGGTGATCGGCGTCTCGTACCTAATCCTGGTGCTCGGCGAACTGGCGCCAAAATACGTCGCATACAAATTCTCCTCAAAAATGGCCTTGTCGGTTGCGCCCGTATTGAGAGTGTTCTCAACGATAGCGTACCTTCCGGCCAGAATCTTGACTGTGTCGGCGAGGGCGATACTACTTCCCTTCGGCTTTGCTGACAAGAATTTCGATTCATTCATGTCGGCGGATGAGATCAACCTGATCATGGCCGAAGGTCATAAGAGGGGACACTTCGAGCAAGCGGAACGCGATTTGATCGAGGGTGTATTTGAATTTGCCGACACGACAGTTCGCCAGGCGATGACGCCGCGCACGGACATCTGCGGCGTCAATCTCACAGACTCGCAGGAGGAAGTCCTACGCAGGATCACGGAAGAAGGATATTCGCGCTATCCGGTCTATGCCGATTCACTTGACAACATCAAGGGGGTCGTACACACCAAAGATGTCACCAATCTATTGGTGCACTCGGAGTTGATAATTCTACAAGATATCATTCGACCCGTGAGCTTCGTGCCGGACTCTAAAATGGTTCATACTCAGTTACATGACTTCCAGAAGAGTCATGAGCACATGGCGATTGTGCTTGACGAATTTGGCGGCACTGCCGGGTTGATCACCATGGAGGATATTCTTGAAGAAATCGTCGGTGAAATTCGGGATGAGCATGACACGGAAATGGAACCGTTCATTTTGATCAACAGCCGCCTGTGTCAAGTACAAGCACAGTTCCCGATTGAGAACTTTAATAAGGAGTTCGAAGTGGAGCTTGATGAGGAAAGCTCGGTAGACACGATTGGAGGCTATGTGCTCAATCACCTCGGAGCGTTTCCACGGTTGGGTGAGAAGATAGCGATTGACAACCTGCAGTTTGAGATAGTGACGATGGATGGTCCGCGGATTGAGAGGATGCGGGTACGGAAGTTAGAGAAGAAAAAGGAACGGGACTAAGCTGCAACTATTTGGTTTGCAGTGCCTTGGGGTGGAGTGGCGATACAAACTGAAATATGCTCCCAGTCTTGATTATGTTGACCGTAAAATTGACTTCCTAAACACGCAGGAAGATTGCTTGGGAAATAGAACTAATAATCTATTTGGATATAGTAGGCATGTCCCGGTCCAAATACGTCAAAGGGATGCACGCGATAATAGATGGTTCCATCTGACACTACACCCGTCGGCAGATCGTGGAGACAGTATGAGTATGATTGCGTTTGTGGATCGTAACAAACTCCCAGGTAGGAGTTGAAAGGCTGGATATCCGCAGGTATGCGCCACGGTTTGTCTGCCCTAGTGTCCCAATAGATCCTCGGTCGGTATTGATACGCTAGCTGATCCTCGTAATAGTCCGAGATGCCGTCTCCGTCGAGATCTATGGTTGTCGGGTAGGATGTTTGACAATAATCGTAGACGCATGCTGAGCAAGGAGCCGCTTTAGTATGATGTAGAGTAATGAAACACGTTACCATCAGGAACAACATCGTTATCTTGATCGTCCTAAAATCTAATGCGAGCATAAATCATCGTCCCTTCAGTCTTGTTTATAGCAATTCCTAATGAGATGTTCTTGTTATATCTTTCGACCGCACCTGCAGCAGTTGCTATGTCGTAAAGCCAGGAACCGAAAAATGCAAAGCAAGCTATTCCATAATCCAAGTTTGCATTTTTCGGAGGGTATGCGTCGGAAAGCACCTTGGCAATTCCTGCATGCCAGAAGTATATTCCTACCACCTCAGTTAGTAACAACACAGTTCCTGTCTTGCGATCCTTAGCATAAAAATGCCCCATTCCATGAAATATGGACCCAGGCAAGACCGCATATAAGGTAGCCATCCGAGGGTCTAAGAGGTTTCTTTGAACTGAAGTATCTGCGGGGTGTAATTCGTCTGCCTTAATCGCACATGTAAAAAAGACACTTGAGATCGCAAGGATTACTATGAGCGCGCTAAACAATTGTACTACCTTTGCGTCTCCGGCCGTTTTGGACTGCTTAATCTTGGGGCTCACGTGGTGAGCCGCTGTTCCACATTGCAGAATTTCATTTTGTTTGAACAGTTTGTTAAGCGTCATTTAAAAATAAAAGTAACTGCGGCAGAGAATTTCCACTACCATCCTGAAATAATCTCGAATTCCACGACTCCTTGCTTCCTCCAAAATGCTTCGTTCAAACAGCGTTCCTCTTCCGTGCCAAATCCCTAGTAGCGACCAGAACCCATCATGTTGACGCTCGTCTATCGAGTCCATTATCAATGTCTGTCTTGACAGATCACGCGCGTCCCAAGTCATTCTCAACCTCCTCTTAGAATATTCTAATGCTCATTACTAATGATAATCCCCTTCAGTCTCCTATGCAATATGAATTATGCGATCTTTATCTATCACTTTCGTGAGACATCGCGATCTATCGATTTGTCGTCGTGATTCTGATCAATCTCCTTACCCGACTTCTTAAACCGGTGACCCACCGAGACAAGCAGGTCGGGTTTGCAGCGAAGCGTCAAACCCGACAAAAAAGCGGAATGTCAGGAGCACGACTCGACTGAGCTCGCCGAAGTCAAGGCACCTGACCTGAGCGCCTGCGATCATGATGCCGCGCCACAGAATAGCAGCGCCGTCAGGAATCATTCCTGACGGCGCTTCTGATTGTGACCCAGTCAAAACCCCAAAGGGTTACGACCTGCTTGCCTATAGATCAGACAATTCAATCTCCGTCACCGGACCAAATTGCTTGAGCATCTCGCGAACATCGTCCGCTTTGCCGACCACAACGATCAAGAGGTTTTTCGGGTCAATGTATTTCTGCGCAGCGTTGCGAACATCAACCGCAGTCACCTTCGCGATCCGGTCGAGGTAGCCGGCGAGGTAGTCCTTGCCGAGACCATATAACTCGACATTGGACAACTGATTGGCGACTTGATCCAGAGTCTCGAATTGACGCGGGAACATAC
>CAIYYT010000175.1 GCA_903930455.1 uncultured bacterium
ATTAAGCGGTTGAATAAGTCCTATGCAACCCTTCAAGCCCGCTATCAGCAGTTGTCTGACGAATTGACTGCAACAAACGAAAAGCTGCGTGAGGTTCTTGACCAGAATCTGCAGACCAAGAACTTCCTTCAGAATGTCCTCGAGTCGTTGACCGCCGGAGTGATCACGATTGACCTTGAAGGCAAGATCAAGAGCATCAACCGTTCCGGCTGCGCAATCCTTCATATCAAACCGAAGCAAATCATTGGAGCTGAATACGAAAAGATATTCGGCAAGACTCTCGCCGGCGCCCACTCGCTTCGCAGTCTTTTCTCCGGAGGCAAAGCTTACCGCAATCTCGAAAAAGATGTTCGCATCGACGACGGCGCTGTGATCCCAATTTCGGTTTCGAGTGCGCCGATTACCGACAGCGCTGCCAATACCGTAGGGGCATTGGAAGTCTTTGTTGACCTGACTGAAGTCAAACGGATGCAGGAGGAAATGGCGCGAGTGAGGAGTCTGGCTGCGCTCGGAGAGGTGGCAGCAGTCATCGCGCACGAAGTACGCAATCCGCTTTCCGGGATCGCCGGTTTTGCCGCGCTGCTGCGGGATGAACTGGGCGACGATCATCCGCATGTGGACTATGTTGACAAGATCAGCGCCGGCGTCCAGAAACTGAATCGCTCCGTTACGTCGCTGCTTGAATACGCTCGCGATCTTCGTCACGAGCCGCGAGCGGGTGATCTCAATTCGCTGCTGAAAGAGACGATCGATTTTTTCCGTATGGATCTGCATGCACGCAACTCCGATGCGCAGGTCGATCTCAGTTTGCCTGCCGAGCCGGTCGTCTGCGAATTCGACCGCGAGAACCTTGGTGGCGCGCTGGTAAATCTGCTGAAGAACGCTGATGAGGCTATGCCCGGTGGCGGTACCATTCGCGTCAACCTTGCCGCCAATAGCAGCAAAGTAATGCTGAGTATTACTGATCAGGGAACGAGCATTCCCGAGGAAATACGGGAGAAGATTTTCGCGCCTTTCTTTACAACGCGTAATGGAGGCACTGGCCTTGGGCTGGCACTGGTCAAAAAAGTGGTCGAGGCGCATCGCGGCATGATTGAGGTCGATTCGCGAGATGGCGTCGGCTCGACCTTCACGATTATCTTGCCGGCAAGCTCGCACTAACTTCTCCGCTTTCGGGAGAGATCGGCAGACAGAGGGAACGCAAGAAACATGAGTACAACACACGAAATATTGGTTGTTGATGACGACGCTCTGGTCAATGAGTTTTTCGAGGCTGTTCTCAAGAAACTCGGTCACAGCGTAACGACCGTTGCTTCGGGCGAACAAGGCCTGCAACTCCTCCGTGAGAGGGAGTTTGACATTGTTCTTTCTGATGTCAAGATGCCAAGGATGAGCGGTATTGACCTGTTGAAGCTGGTAAAGATCGAGTCGCCGGAGACTGTGGTAATCATGATAACGGCTTACGGCACCGTTAAGGATGCCGTTGAAGCGATGAAACTCGGCGCTTTCGACTACATACTCAAGCCGATTCTCCCGGACGAACTCGAAATGATTGTCGCCAAGGCTCTTGAACACCGGCAACTCATACTTGAGAACCGTATCCTACGCTCCGAAATTCGCGGCCGTTATCAGTTTGAGAACATTGTCGGCGCCGACAAGAAGCTTCTCAGTATGCTAGAGACCTTGTCATCGGCGGCGAAGTCTCGTGCCACGATCCTCATCCGCGGAGAATCCGGAACCGGCAAGGAACTGATCGCGCGCGCCATACACTATAATTCGCCGCGTGCTAATGGTCCTTTCGTTACTCTCAACTGTGCCGCTTTGCCAGAGGGTTTGATCGAGTCCGAGCTTTTTGGCCACGAGAAAGGCGCTTTCACTAATGCCATCAAGCAGTCCCAAGGTCGCTTCGAGCTTTCCGATGGAGGTACCCTGCTTCTGGACGAAATCAGCGAAATGCCATTCGGAGTGCAGGCTAAGTTGTTGCGTGTCATCCAGGAGCGCGAGTTCCAGCGTGTCGGATCGGGGGTGAGTGTCAAAGTTGATGTCCGCCTTGTGGCTACGACGAACAGGAACCTTGAGGATGAGGTCAAGGCCGGTCGTTTCCGAGATGATCTATACTATCGCCTCAATGTCATTCCGCTCTATCTACCACCATTGCGGGATCGACTGATTGATATTCCGGCGCTCGTCGACCACTTTGTTCGGAAGCACAATGATGAAAATCATCGAGATATCAAGGGCATTACCGAAAAGGCAATGAGGCTGCTTTTGGCTTACCACTGGCCCGGCAACATCCGCGAACTCGAAAATTACATCGAACGCGCCGTTGTGCTCTGTAAAGGTGACCGGATTACAGACTCTGATTTCCCTGGTCATCTGGTTCTAGGCAAGCTGGCGTCTCTGTCCACAGGTTCGGGAGACAAGGAAATGACCATTTCGGAGATGGAGAAGGTAATGATTATTGAGACGTTGGAAAGACACGGCGGCAATCGCACCAAAGCCTCAGAAGCCCTTGGGATTTCGTCACGGACGCTCCGAAACAAGCTACACGAGTATGGCATGATGGAGCCCAGCGAGTCGTCAGTAGCCGGTGACGACGACTCGTCGGAGTAATGACGAAGGTCCCAACCCCGAATTCTGCCTCTGAGTTTTGCACAAAAGCCACTCATTTTCGTCTAAATTAACGTCACATAATGGTTTGAAAAATGATTTGACAACCTATTTTGCCATCCCTATATTGCGCGCCTTAGAATGCTATAGGGTAGAACAGAAGGAGAGTGTTCGAAGTATGAGAAGTGTGACAGCTAAAGTTATCTTCATACTGCTATTGTCGTCGACAGCAGCGTTTTGTCAGGATTTCAATATTTACCCCTTTTCCATGATCGATTATTCCTTCCTGGGCGCCGGCGCCCGAGCCCGCGCTATGGGTGGTGCTTTCACCGGTGTAGCCGATGATGCTTCGGCACTTACTTGGAATCCCGCTGGGTTGATTCAAGTCGATAAGACTCAGGCATCAATTTCCGGAATTTATTTACCGTTGCAGTTGAAAACGAAATTGACTTATGCAACCAATTCGAGCCACAACATCGACTCGAAGTTCAGTGACGACAAGCTGAAGCCCAGTTTCGCCTCGTTTGTGGCGCCGATTCGTATCAAAGGCCATCCTTTCATGGCGTCCGTCACTTACAACTCAGTACAGAACCAGATTAACGACGAATATAACGCCACAGATTATCCCTATTATGGAAGTGCCCAAGGCTTTGTCTTTCACGGCGATGCCACGCTGGAGAGCCGACATAAAGTAACCGGCGGGCTTGATAAAGTTGCGCTTGGATTTGGAACGGGCCTGTACGGTGATCTTGCCGTTGGTGGTTCTGTCAACATCTATACAGGAACGACCGAATCATCATTCTATGGGGAGTTTGTCGATGTTCTGCCTTATCATTCCGCTGGTGGTCAACTGTTGGACTCGGTTCGGTTCCACGCAGTGACGAATGTTGTTGATAAGGCAACCACATCAGGATTCAATTTCACCACTTCGCTGTTCTATCACAAGAATAACTTCCGTGCCGGATTGGCTGTCATAACTCCTTTCCAGATGATAACCAAGCACGACGTGACCAGGGCCGACACCCTGTACATTAGGTCCGTGCAGGAAAACACTGTAGACGTGCCGACGGCGAACAGACCGAGCCTGTATTTGGGAAAGACGAAGATTGACATTCCGACAGATATCTCGATAGGAATATCTTATCAGGTCACTCCCAACCTCCTTCTGGCCGGTGATTTCGAGTACGCCGATTATAGCAAAAGCAAGTACTTTGTCAGAGCCGAGGTGGATTCGCAGACGCAGATGTCCACTTTGGACTCGGTCAATACCTTCACTCTCCCAGGGTCTATCTATTTTCTGGTTCCGTACACTGGCTCGAATTACAACAGCGCCGGAGAGCTTATTGAAGTCTACAATACGTTCGATCTGAAACTCGATAACAGCACACAATTGCGCTTTGGTGGCGAGTACACTCTTAAAACGAAGGCCGGCACAATTCCGATTCGCGCCGGATTCCGGATGGCGCAGGGTCCTTATCGCGAAGTTACCAAGCTCATTCGCGATAGTAACGGACAGCCACAGTATGTGTCAGTCAATGGCGCAAGCGGCGAATTCGTGTTAGGGAAAAAGGTTACGCATACGGCCGTTTCGTTCGGCACGGGTATTCATTGGCGCCAGATATGGCTCGATCTCACCGCTGAATTCAACAGCGAGAAACAGACCGAGACGGGGACTACCGCATGGGGCGACTACTCCACGGAAAAGAATCGCACTGGTCCGGCGCTGACCCTCAATTTTACCGGATTCTTCTAGACCGTTCATCTATAGCGACAAGTGCCAGATATTGGGCGAGGCCAGTTAGCGGTCTCGCCCTTAATTTTCTCAAAAAAGGAGTTGATATCCGTGCAAGAATCGTTAATTTTATGTTTCCGTGTGACGAAAGTCCCTGTGAGGTACTGTTTTAGTCAGGAGTATATGACCAGATGACCCAAAAGCGAATAACCAAGCAGCAAATGAAAGAAGACCACTTCGTAACTGCCGTGTTTAGGGCACGCGAGTGGGCCGAGGTAAATCTCAATACGATCTTGATCGCTGCCGGTGCGCTGATAATCGTTGCCGTGGCTATCTGGTTCTTCATCGGACAGTCCTCGAGGAAATCGCAGGAGTCCTATGATTTGCTTGGGCGCGCTGAAGTGGAAATGCGCAATAATCAGGCTCAGGTTGCCGTGATCGATTTCCAGAAGGTTATCGATGATTTCGGTGGCACGCTCGCCGCCAAACATGCTGCACTCAAACTGGCGAATCTCTATTTTGCGATTAACGACTACGAGAAAGCGGAACAGGCTTTCCGCAAATACGCCGACGACTACGCCATTGACGAAATCTCGCGTCTCTCGGCGCTGGAGGGAATCGCGGCTTCGCAAAGCGCTTCGGGTAAGTATCAGGATGCCGCAAAACAGTATCTGGAGGTCGCTCGGAAAGACACAACTTCGGTGACATACGAAGGCGACCTATTCGGCGCCGTGTCAAATGCTATCAAGGCGAATGATCAGGCAACGGCCAAAGACGCCTTTGGGTATCTCCAGAAAAAAGGCTCCACCTCCGAGAAATTCCGAACGGCGAAAATTCTGATGATCGAAAAGGGATTTCTGACTTACGACAAGGGCGAGTATAACTAAGTGGTTTCCGGGTGACAGGTGAGAGTAGCTTTCATCTGGCACATGCATCAACCGTTCTACAAAGACTTGAAGACGGGGGAGTATTTGATGCCATGGGTGCGTCTGCATGGCAGCAAGGACTACCTCGATATGCTATTGCTGCTTGACGAGTTTCCCCGTGTCAAGCAGACTTTCAATCTTGTGCCTTCCTTACTAGAGCAGCTAATCGACTACGCCGATCATGGCGCCACAGATCGGCATTTGAGCTTGTCGCGCAAACGTGTGGCGGACCTCTCGGACGAGGAGAAGACGGAAATCGCCGACAGCTTTTTCGCGGCCCATTATCCAACAATGGTCAAACCCAATCCTCGCTTCAATGAGCTCTACCACAGGTGCCACGAAAAGACGGGGCGTGGCGCCGCGCACAATCTTGCCGATCAGGATTTTCTCGACCTGCAGTTCTGGTCGAACGCCGTCTGGATCGACCCGACCCTGCGCACGGAGAAAAAAGTAAAGGCGCTGTATCGCCGGGGGCGCGACTATTCTGAGGAAGACAAGACTTATCTACTCGACTATCAGCTCGATATCCTCAGGCGCGTGATTCCGACTTATCGTGATCGGCGAAGTGCGGGAAAGATAGAAGTGTCTTTTTCCCCATATTATCACCCGATTCTGCCGCTTTTGGTTGACAGCGACGCCGCCATAATGGCCGTACCGAGCATTGCCCTCCCGCGTCGCCACTTCGCGCATCCCGAAGATGCCGACACGCAGGTGGAGCAAGCAATCGCCTACTACCGGCAACTATTCGGTGGTGAATGTCTCGGCATGTGGCCCTCGGAAGGGTCGGTCTCTGAAACTATTCTGCCGATCTTGCATCGCCACGGCATTCGCTGGATCGCCAGCGACGAGGAAATCTATTATGCATCAACGAACCATCCGATCGCCAAACAGAGAAACCCGGATCAGCCGCTGGACGGAATTCATCGACCTTATTGGGTTGGTGGGGACGAAAATCGTATCGGCATGCTTTTCCGCGATCACCGACTCTCAGACAAGGTTGGTTTTGTCTACTCCAATTGGGATGCCGAGAAAGCAGCCGACGATTTCCTAAGTGAACTGCATAAACTGGCTGCGGTTTACGAAAAGGCCGGCGTTGATGCTGTGGTGTCGGTGATTCTCGACGGCGAGAACGCCTGGGAGTATTACCCCAACGACGGAGCCGATTTCCTGCGCGCACTTTATGGACGTCTCGATCAGGATAAGCGCATTGAAACCGTGCTGCCGGCGGATGTCTTCTCCGGCAAAGAGGCCATCAAACCGTTGCCTTTCCTTTTTTCCGGTTCCTGGATCAATCACAATTTTCGCGTCTGGATAGGCCACGAGGAAGACAACGCGGCTTGGGATCTCCTGGGCGCAACCCGCGATCAGTTGGTTGATTTTCTGAATGGTCACCCTGACTTCGATAAGGCAAAGGCGGAACTGGCCTGGAAGGAAATTTACATTGCCGAGGGTTCTGACTGGTGTTGGTGGTACGGTGAAGATCATCAGACTGAGTACTTCGAGATATTTGATTATCTCTTTCGCAAGCACCTGCAAAATGTCTGGGAGACAATTGGTCTTGAACCTCCCGTAACGCTGATGAGACCTATCCGCAAGCCGTCGCGTCAGATTGGTATGTTGGAACCCACCGACTTCATCACTCCGACTATCGACGGTAGGCAGACCAACTTTTTCGAGTGGTTCGGCGCTGGCAGGGTTGAGTGCCACAAGCTTGGCGGCGCCATGCACCGGGCTGATGCCAAAATCCACGAGATCATGTTCGGGTACGATGATGACTTCGTTTATTTCCGCATTGACTTCGAAAAGGACGCGGTTATTGATCGCGAAAAATCAACTTTACTGATCGAACTCGTGTGCGAGGAGAAGCATGTGGCCGAAGTCACGCCCACTGGGGCGGTACTGAAAAAGCAAACCGAAAGCGGATATGAACCGGTACCGATGGTGGTCAAGTCGGACTGGGGGAGGATCGTCGAGGTCGCCTTACCGCGCGACGCCTCCAGATGCGAGCGTGAAAAGCGGCTCCATTTCGCGGTGTCGGTCAAGGAAAATGAAAAAGTTGTTGAAAGATGGCCGGAAGCCAATTATATATTCATGGAATTACCTAATCGCGGCGAATCGCTTTTTTGGCAAGTGTGAGCAAGGAGATAGCTCATGAAAGACCGGGACCGTACGGAAAACCTCGACAACAACGAGATCAATGGCGCTGAGGTTGATCAAGATGAGGGATACACGCCCCCCAAGGATGAGGAGGCTATGATCGAAGAAGGGAAGGCAGCGGCGATTCTGGGGTATGTGCCGTTCCTCTGCTTTATTCCGCTTATCAAGATGCGGGACAACCCGTTTGCTTTTCGGCACGGGAAACAGGGTCTGTTCCTGTTCTTCGTAGAAGTATTAGCCGTCTTCTTCATGTTCGACATCATTTCCAACCTTTTCTGGGGCATGCTTCTAATCTTGTCGGTCGGCAGCGCCGTCGCCGGAATCCTCTATTCCATTCAGGGAAAAGAGTTTACGATCCCCTTCATCGGTGATACTGCCGACAAACTCAAGATTTAGTTGACTTTCGCCTCGAGATTGCGTATAATAAACATCTACGATTGCACCGGCTTGGGGTGTGTCGGTTCCAAAGTAGCGCCACCGATGGACGTGGTAGTCTGAGTAAGTTATGTGCGGAGGGTTAGCATGCTGATTTTCAAAAGGCCGTCCGAAACGGAGTTTAGACAGGTCAAACGCATGGTCCAACACTATGAGTTGGAACTAGAGCTATTGCACCCTGACAAGTTCACCATTCTCAAGAATGATGAAAAGCTCTTGGCATTCGGCTGCTTGCGGGTAGTGGATAACTACGCCGAAATCGAATGCGTCGGTGTCGCGGAGGGGCAGCGCGGCAAGGGCTGGGGCAAGATGATCGTCAAAAAGCTATTGGCTACGGGCCCGGAGACGATCTGGCTCGCGACTGACATGCCCAAGTACTTTGAAAAGTTCAATTTCGTTCCCTCAAAGCAGGTTCCTCGTGAACTGTCTCGCAAGATCGTTCCCGTTGTAGAAGGAGCCAAACCGACCGCCCGCAATCGAGTAAAGGCGATGGTCTTTAGCAAGAAGAAGTAGCCCACATACGATTACCATATAGGTAGATACATGCGCCGTCAGGAATCCCGTCCTGACGGCGTCTTTCGTAGTGGCACACGGCGTGTGCCATCGTCTCATACTCTACATACACACCGCACACGGCGCCAGTCCGCCAGAGAAGATGTAGGCGATCAAGGATACCACATCGGAGATGTCAACCATCGAATCGCAGTTGGCGTCTCCCGCCGTCAGAGGGTCAGGAGCGTCTCCTCCAGAGAAGATGTAGGCGATCAGGTAGACGGCATCGGAGATGTCTACGATAGCATCAGCGTTGGCGTCACCACAAACATAGTCGCAGGCATCGCCGATACCATTGTGATCACTGTCGAGCTGTAAAGGATTAGCGACTGTCGGACAATTGTCGCAGACATCCCCCTTGCCGTCAGCGTCGATGTCGGTCTGCAGAGGATTGGCGACCATCGGGCAGTTGTCACAGACATCCCCGATCCCATCGTGATCGCCATCAGCCTGATTGGGGTTGTAAATGGAAGGGCAGTTGTCACAGGCATCTCCCACTGAATCAGCGTCAACATCCGCCTGCGAGGAATTGCTCACCAGGGGGCAGTTGTCGTGGAGGTTGTCTATACCGTCACTGTCCGCGTCGATGTGATACATATCTTTCACGAACGTCACACTATCGGCATCGAACATTGGCACGGCTAACTCCAAGCGTTGTTGATTATAATAGATCGACGAGGGGGTCACATGGCCGCTGGAGAACACGGATGGCGGATTGGTGAAGGTGCTGTCATATCGATAGGTCTTGCCATCGGTA
>CAIYYT010000176.1 GCA_903930455.1 uncultured bacterium
AGAGGCAATAATTATGGTTTTGCCTGAGGACGATGGCCCAAACTCCTGAGTTAAGTCCACCGTGATGGTAAGGGTATTGGATTACTATACCAGAACCGCGTTTGAAATCAGATCGTCGCTGCTCGGTGCGCAGGACGCGCTGTCTGGCGGCGGCAGATACGACCTGTTGGTTGAGGAACTCGGCGGTGATCCGACACCTGCCGTAGGCTTTGCGGCAGGCATGGAACGCACGCTGTTGGTAATGGAAGCAGTCGGAAAAAGCGATTATGGCGAAAAGCCTCTCGACATCTTTATCATCGCCGAATCGGATACTGAACGAACGCAGGCGCTAATTGTGGCCAAGCGGCTCCGTGAAGCCGGAAAGCTAGTTGATCTGGACTATCTCGGTCGCTCGCAGAAGGCACAAATGAAAGAGGCGGCGCGACAGAATGCGCGCTTCGCCCTTTTCGTATTTGCCGATGATATCCCCACCGACAAGTTCCAATTGAAAGATCTCACCAGCGGCGACCAACAGAAGCTCTCGGTCGACGAAATCCTCAGGCTGATCGCTTAAGAAATCGGACTCAGGACAATGTCGCGGCTGAAGCCGCTCCTACAGCTACAAAAGCTGTGTTTCTGCGCCGGTTTGTAGGAGCGACTTTAGTCGCGACCTAAAACAATACGCAAAACGAAACGGGGATCGGTTTTCACCGATCCCCGCTGGATCTTATAACTCAGGCCCCTACGGGGCGAGTGTTATTCGACTACCAACCGCGACGTCCACCGCCGCCACCACCACGATTGCCACCACCACCACCGCCACCGGGACGACCACCGCCGCCACCACCGCCACCCGGGCGACTTTCACGTGGGCGAGCTTCGCTGACGTTAAGCGTGCGACCTTGCAATTCCTTGCCGTTCATGCTAGCCAGAGCTGCCATGGCTTCGGTCTTGTTGGCCATTTCCACAAACCCAAAACCCTTCGACTCACCGCTAAACTTATCGGTGATCACGGTTGCTTTGGTGACCTCGCCAAACGCTTCAAATGCCTTGCGAAGTTCTTCTTCTGCCGTTTCGCGCGACAGGTTGCCGACGTAGATATTCATTCTACTCTCCTAATTTGTCCGTTGCTTCTTGAATACAGCTATAGACCCAACAAGGTACGGACGAGTTGCTGCGCATGATTGCGCCTATCTCCGAATTGAGACTTTTATTGAGATTGATGCTTATTTCCTAATCCTACAAAAGCTAAAAGGGAGATCATTAACTTGTCTAATATACTAACCTCAATTCAATAAGTTCAATTTATTTTTTCGGTCATTTTCGACATTTCTACACCGGTTTTGTAACAAAGTTGCACACCGGCAACCGATTGTTCTCCAATTCCCCGGAATATCTCCCCCCTTCTAACTCACAGAACTACTATATGTTGTGGTAGGTTGAGTTTGGGCAACGCGTTCTGGCCTGTTGGATTTTTGGGCAGGGAGGAGCGTGTGTTGCTCCGCTTTTGGCTCGTAGCCCACCCTTCGGGTGGGTTTAGGTATCTACTGTCAGGCCTGTCTCAAGCAGATCGCTCGTCCATCGGCATTCGCATGATGGAGATAGCAGGTACTATCAAAACGCCCACCAGCTTGGTGAGGTACCGATATATCACTTGGCCGCGAGTCGTTTTATGTCGATCGGGCAAAGGAACTCCACGCGCACGCCGCATTGTTTCAGCGCACGCCGGTGAATCCACCAACCGGGATCGACTGCCTCAAGCACAACAGGACTTGGGGAACATGCGCGTGCGACGGCAACAAACTTGCGATCTTGAGCGTCAAAATATTGGAGTGCTGGGTTCAAAGGAAACTCCTCAAAACCGGAACCGTCGGGACCAGTAGGGTGGATGGACACGAGAACGCACTTGATCCTGTTTGATCGGTTGGTAAGAACCCACTTGAGAAATGCATCTCCTGGACCAGGCTGACCGATAGATCGCAAGTTATTCTGATATTCTTCGATAATCAACCACTGGTCGTCGAGCACGATCTGGCCTGTGTCCATGACCAATTGCAGCTTCTTTGCGCAACTGACTACACAATCTGAAGACGCCTGTTCAGAATTTCCATTAGCGACCACTGGCACATTCGTGTCAACGACCGCCATCATTTCTGTTCAGATCCTTGTCTTCTCCTCGCCGCCTCAGTCATGGCAACTAGCTCACCCATTTCGTCACCAAAGAAGTCTTTGGGCCAGTTTCTGATGTTGCCGAACAAGTCGACATCAAGTTGCTCAATACTGGATGAGCTATTCTCCATTCGACAGAAATAGAGAGCGGTACTTTCGGAGGGAATTTGACCCTCTGCTATTCTTCTTTGGATTCTGCGGAGAAGATGCTCGCTGTGACTTTCGAGGATGACCTGTAGTTTTCTCTTGGTGACGACCTCTATCAATACATCAGCGAGCCACGCCTGAACTGAAGGATGGAGATGTATCTCCGGCTGTTCGAGCAAGACAGTGGTCCCTAGCGGAACATAGTAGCACAGGACAAGGATCGGGAGTATTTGGGAGACACCAAATCCCACGTCGGTGATGAGCACCTCCGGACTGGACTCAGTCTTCTTCACTCGCAGTTCGTAGTCTTTTCGATGCTTCGCGATTGCTTTCAGGGAGTATGAGTGTATCATCCCCATCTGTCGGAGCCAGTATGCTATCCTCTCCTCCAGACTCTGTCGCTTAATACCCTTCCCAAGAGATATCTTGAGCTCACGCCGTCCGGCGTCCAGCATGGCAGGGATAGCCAGTTCTCCTCTTCTTCCTACGTCTCCGTAGCTTTCCCCACCCCACACGTAGTCGCGTCGCGGGTATTCCCGCAGGGGACCCAGATATACCATCCGCGAAAACAATTCCTCAAAGGCGAGCACCAACTCGGATAAGAAACCCATGTTTTGGTAGCGTCCGTTAACTTCGTCGGGGAAGCCATAACATTTCACTGGGGCGGGCAGTTCCCACGGTCTGCCTTGAATTCTAGCGGGTGTGTAGCCAGAGTATGTGAAATCGAAATCCAGCGGAGGCCTCCGGTCGACATTTCGACTCATGCCGAATTGGTATGCGTCGAAGCAATATGCAAAGCTGGAGACTAGTGGTCCGGAAGACTCCTCTTTTACTGAAGCTAAGTATGTCAGATCTCGTATCTCGAATAGAGTGTCACTTAGTCCAAGCGGACCACTGAGCGGATCACTGAGCGGATTGCTAATCCTCAGTAGTTCCGGTAATGTCCATCTCACTCGCATGTCCAACGACGCATCCGTGTTGTGCGCATGAATCAGATCATAGAATGTGCCAAGATCAACAAGTGATCGCTCATCGCCAGTGTGCAGGACCCGTTTTCTATCCGGAGACTCTGCTGTTTGCTTGAGCATCAGGAGCATCTGCAAAATACTGGTCTTTCCGGAGCTGTTTGTGCCAAAGAGCCCGGTGAGTGGAGCCAGCTTCAGGGCTCCCGTGTCTTTCCAGGACTTGAAGTTCCTGAACTGTATTTCGTCTATCATCCTGAGAGACCTCCTATTGAACTAGCCAGAGTCCCGAATCAACCTGCAATCTAAGATATTCGTTTGCAGACCGCCAGTGGAAGTAATTCCCGCTGAATCCCCCCTCAAAACTCCACCCTTCCCTCCAGCGCTTTCGCCAAGGTTTGGCTGTCGGCAAATTGGAGGTCGGTGCCGACGGGGAGGCCACGAGCGATGCGGGTGACTTTGACTCCGAGTGGATGCAGCAGCTTGGCGATGTAGATCGCGGTGGCTTCCCCTTCGGTGTCGGGGTCGGTGGCCAAAATCACTTCATCAACCTCGCCTCGCATACGTTCGAGCAATTGCCTGATCTTAAGGTCATCCGGCCCGATGCCATCCAAGGGGGACAGGACACCGCCGAGGACATGATAAACACCACGATAGCCCTCCCCTTTTTCGAGCGCGATTAGGTCGTTGGCTTCCTCGACCACACAGATTTGTTTCGGGTTACGTTTGGCGTCGATGCAGATGCGACAAGGGTCGGCATCGGTCAGGTTAGAGCAGATATGACATTCCTTGACCTTGGTCTTGACATCAAGAATCAACTGCGCCAACTCGTCGGAATCCTGCTTGGGGAGTTTGAGGATATGGAATGCTAATCGCTGTGCCGATTTGCGGCCAATTCCCGGCATACGGGACAAGCGATTGGTCAGTTTTTCGAGCGTATCGGAGGAGGTCGGTGATTTCATCTTATACCTTCCTGGGCATCATCAATTATGCCAAACGATGGATTCCAGCCTAAAGTACGAATCTCATATCCCCGTTGCAAGGACGGTTTTCAGGCGTCGTCGGGAATCCCTTCCTGACGACCTTGGCCAGCTTACTGATCCGGCAGGAAGGGATTCCTGCCGGCGCGTTCAATATGCGCTGAGGCCTGAAACATCGAATGAAACTTGCGAGTCCAAATACCGTAAGAATCGATACAGACCGTGAATGATGTAGCTTCAACATAGACAGAGGTTTCCCGAATGAAAAAGATATTGTTGGCTGTGGGAGTGCTTGCCGTGGTCGTGGTGGTCATTGTGCTCGCCTTTGGCAACGGCAAATCCAGCAAGACAAGCGATGTCAAGCTGGTGAAGGTCGAAAAGGGGGAGATTGTCGAAAAAGCCATGGCGATCGGCACCATCCAACCCTACAAAGAGATTCAGGTTAAGTCGAAGATCTCAGGTATCGTCAGAAAGCTATACGTGGAGATTGGCGACTCGGTGAAGGAAGGGGCGCTGTTGCTCGATATCGCACCTCAGCCAACACCACTGGAATACACCGAAGCCAAACGTGCGGTTGAAGTGGCGCAAATTAATTTCGACAACGCCCAGACGACTTTTGACCGCAGCAAGGAACTCCACGACAAACAGTTGATTTCCGAATCGGAGTATGATTCCCGCAAAACCGAATATGAACAAAGCCAATTGCAGCTACGGCTGGCGCAGGAAAGGCTGCAATTAACCGAGCGAGGGTCACTCAACAGCGCCAGTCTCAAAGTCGAAAGCACAATCCGCTCCCCCATCACCGGTTCCGTGCTTTCCAAAAATGTCAACGAGGGTGATCCGGTAGTGCCCCTCACCTCCTATCAGGACGGCACGGCGCTGATCACCCTCGCGGACATGCACGATCTGATTTTCCGAGGCACGGTGGATGAAATCGACGTCGGCAAGATCAAAGAAGGTATGCCGGTTACGATCAAAGTCGGCGCTCTTCCCAACGACACCGTTACGGGTTCGCTATACAAGATTTCACCCAAAGCCCGCAAGCAGGAACAAGCAACGGTGTTTGATGTCGAGGTCAAGCTTCCGGCTACCGATCTCGCCCGGTTGCGTGCCGGCTATTCGGCCAACGCCGAGATTATCATCAAACAGGCGAAAGACATCCTGACTCTGCCGGAGCGTGTCGTCGATTTCCGCGGGGATTCGGCGTTTGTAATGGTGCAAGATTCGGCGGGGGGGAAAGAACGCCGCGCGATTGAAACCGGGCTTTCGGACGGTATCACTATCCAAGTCACCAAGGGCCTGAAAGAAGGCGAAACGGTTGCCGAAAAACCGGCGAAGAAGAGCATGTTCGACTGATGGCGATTGTTCTCTACTTCAAGCAGTTTCTGCATGATTTGCAGGCACAGAAACTCCGCACCCTGCTGACATTGATCGGCCTCACCTGGGGAACGGTGACTGTCATCTGTCTGCTGGCATTCGGATACGGCCTGCAAAAACAGCAGGAGGAATCCTTCAAGGGATTGGGCGATAATATCGTCATTATGTGGGCCTCCAGAACCAGCAAGCCATTCGCCGGCTATCCCAAAGGACGTTGGTTTGGCTTCCAGCCATCGGATGTTGACATGCTCAAAAGTGACATCAGCGAGTTGGAGTATGTTTCAGGGGAATATCAGCGAAACAATATCTCAATCCGCAACGGCCGCAATTCCAAGCTAATCGATATCTCCGGTGTCAATCCCGAGTTCGCCAGCATGCGTTCTATCGTCCCCGAACAGGGGGGGCGGTTTCTGAACGATCAAGATATGAACGAAAAGAGACGAGTAATTTTCATCGGCGATGGCCTGCGCGACGAGATCTTTGGTGAAGGCTCCGATCCTGTAGGTAAAGTACTGCTTGTGGATGGAGTCCCGTTCACTGTGATTGGAGTGCTGACCAAAAAGTCGCAGGACTCATCCTACTCGGGCAGAGATAAAGACAAAGGCTTTATTCCCTCGACAACTTACCAGACCAAATATGGCGATCGCTACCTGGACAACATCGTTTGGAGGGCGAAGGATCTGACCGTGCATCCGACCGCCAAGGACCGGGTGCTGGAGGTATTCTCGCAGAAATACAAGTTTGATCCGACCGACAAGGAAGCGATACCGATGTGGGACACCGTCGAGAGTAATCAGTTTCTTCTATTCTTCGTTGCCATCCGTTGGTTTGTCGGCTTCGTCGGCTTCATGACTCTGTTGGTCGGAGGTATCGGACTAGCGAATATTATGTACGTGGTGGTGGAAGAACGCACCAAAGAAATCGGCGTCAAAATGGCATTGGGAGCCAAGAGGTCATTTGTGCTGATGGGATTCATCTTCGAGACGCTGCTTCTGACTGCAATCGGAGGCGGTTTCGGATATGCGATTGCCTCCGGAATCCTCGCGATCATTCCTTCGTTTGGCGAGGATCTCAAAGAGGCCATCGGCACACCAACTCTTTCAGTTGCTGACCGATTAGCAGTGATCGGAATTCTGGGACTTATCGGTCTGGCCGCAGCCTATTTCCCCGCGCGACGGGCGGCAAATATGAACCCTGTGCAAGCGCTAAAGCTGTAACGGAGTCCGAGCCATGATGCAGTCATTCATGTTCGTCCGCTTGTTCTACCGCGACCTCAAAGCCAACAAGAAACGCATGGCGCTGACCCTGCTGGCTGTTTTGTGGGGTACGCTCTCTATCGTGCTGCTGCTGGCCTTCTCTGAAGGTCTGAAGCGGGAATTCGCCATCAACAGAGCGGGAATGGGCGAAGGCATCATCATTATCTGGGGTGGGCAGACCACCAAGGCCTACGAAGGTCTCGGCAAAGGCAGACCTATCCGCTTCTATCCCGAAGATCTCGAGGAAATCCAGAAACAGATTCCTGAAATCGAGAAAGTGGGCGCCGAGTACAACAATTGGGGTGCTTCCATCACTTACAAGAAGAAGTCGGTTTCCCAGCGCGTTAATGGTGTCTTTCCGAGCTATGAGACGATGCGTGCGCACTATGCCAAGCCGGGGGGACGTTTTATCAATCAGATTGATATGGAAAAGCGCCGCCGTGTCGTCTACTTGGGCGATCGGATAGCGGAAGACCTGTTTGGCAACGAAGATCCCGTTGGCAAGGTCATCACCATCGATAACATTCCGTTTACAGTCGTTGGTGTCATGGAAAAGAAAAATCAGATGGGGTCGTACAACGGTCCTGACGACAGCAAGGCGACCATTCCAGCAACGACTCACTCGGCGATCTGGGGTAGGTTGCGATACGACAACATCGTCGTCAAACCGTACGATGTCAATCAATCTGAATTCGTCAAACAACGTCTCTATGAGGTTATCGGCAAACGACAGAAATTCGACCCGCTGGACAAAGGCACCTTATCGATTTGGGACGTAATCGAAGGGGAGAAAACCATGGCCAAGATCTTTCTGGGCCTGCAGGTTTTCTTCGGAATCATGGGCTTCTTCTCGCTATCAATCGCCGGCGTCGGCGTTGCCAACATCATGTATGCCGCCGTCAAAGAACGAACGACTGAGATCGGTGTCAAAATGGCGCTCGGCGCCAAAAAGCGGCAGATTATGGGGCAGTTCGTGTTGGAAGCCGTTCTGATATCGGCAATCGGCGGAGGTCTGGGGATAATAATCGCGCAATCAGCATGCTCGATCTTCGCCAGCATCGATCTCAACAATGAAGTGCTGAAATGGTTGGGCAAACCGGTCATCTCAATGGTTATCGCCATCGTGACCGTGTCAATTTTGACCCTGATCGGTCTGGTGTCGGGGTTCTTTCCGGCCAGACGTGCGGCTTCAATTAGTCCGGTTGAGGCATTACGATATGAATAGATCAAATCGCCGTCTCCCCGTTTGTGGGAATCACATAGAAAACTGTTAGAGGTAATAGATCATGATCAGTATGAAAGGCATTCGCAAAGTCTACGACACCGGCAAGGTGCGGGTCGAAGCTCTTAAAGGTCTCGATCTCGACCTCGATGCCGGTGAGTTTGTCAGTATTGTGGGCCCGTCCGGATCCGGCAAATCAACTTTGATGAATATCTGCGGCTGCCTGGATGTCCCTTCGGATGGCGAGTTTATTCTCGACGGCGAGCGAGTTGACACATTCGATCATAATCAACTCGCCGAAGTGCGGAATCGCAAAATCGGCTTTGTATTTCAGAACTTCAATTTGCTTGCTTACGCAACAGCGTACGAAAACGTCGAACTGCCATTGATCTTCGCCGGCGCTCCCGCCAAATTCCGCAAGGAGCGCGTGACCATGTTACTGGCGCGCGTGGGACTCGGCGACCGAATGGATCACAAACCCACCGAACTCTCGGGGGGCGAGATGCAACGCGTCGCGATTGCCCGCTCCATGGCAAACAATCCCAAGCTGTTGCTCGCCGATGAACCGACCGGCAATCTCGATAGCCGCTCCGGCAAGGAAATCATCGACATCTTCGAGGAACTCTGGAAATCAGGAACGACCATCCTGATGATTACTCACGACCCCAATATCGCCAAGCGCACCAAGCGCACTATCTTGCTCAAAGATGGCGTAATTGTTCACTCTCTCAATGGCAACGGGAACGGGTAGCACGCCTGTTCCCGTTGTTGCCGCCGAAAAGCGGGTCGTTGCACACTTCCTCTGAAGCAAGAGTTGGAATTCGTTGAGAACGCGGGTGTCGCGTTGGTTTTCCCCCTTAGCAAAGGCAATCATATACCTAACAAACCTTAGCAGGGGGAGTCATTATGAATAGCCATTTGACTTTGAGAGGATTATTATCCTTTTTTGAATTCTGTACGAAAGCCAAGACCATGTCATTTTTTTCGGCATATATCGATGAGAGCGGAACACATGGTGGTTCACCCGTCATTATTGTTGGTGGTGCCATAGCAGACAATCTGAACTGGTACAAGATCGAAAGAACATGGAATGCAGTTCTTAAGAGATATGGTCTAACCAAATTTCATGCGGCAAGATGTAACGGCTTCTACGAGGAATTCTATGGCTGGAGTTGGGAGAAGAGAACCAGCCTATACAAAAAACTGACTGCAATAATGAATGACAGCATCAAACTGGTAGTGGCACAAGGTGTAAGGACTGACGAATATGAGTCCATCGCGGCAGAGTTCCCAAGGATAGAGAAGACAGCATATGAGCACTGTCTAGAGAAGTGCATATTCGCTATCAGCCATTGGGCGCGATGCAGAAAAAGCTGCAAGCCAATACCTATATCGATAGAGGCCGGACAGGAACATTGCAACGAATTACTCGATGTCTTGAATTGCGCTTTAGGTGATCCCCTTATGGTGGACAAGTTTAGGATTGCAGGGATTTCATTCCTTCCGAAGAAGGACTATGTTCCATTCCAGATCGCTGATTTCGTCGCTTACGAACTATATCGATACAATGCAGATCAAACGCTTGGGGCGTTAGAATATATCAGGCCACAACTGTTAGCGACAATAATGGGCAAGCGCTCAATAGGATATATGGATAACCCAAAGACAATCCGAGAGTGGTTCGATTCTCCCACAATGAAAGACATCGAATCGAGTTATGAATCATCACGCGAATGACAGTCGTGTTTCGGGGGCACCTTAAGCAGTGCCCCTCCGATTGCTAAGGGGGAAAATCAACGTACTCCTCGCGCATTTCACGAAATCCAACACATGGGACGCCCTCTCCTTTCCTGACGGCATATTCCGTAGCGGCGCACGGCGTGCGCCTTCGTCTTATGTCTTCAATAGTCTACTTACTCCCCGCACAAGGTGCCGGTCCGTGGGAGAAGATGTAATTGATCAGATAAACCACGTCAGCAATGTTGATGTGCCCGCTGCAGTCAGTGTCTCCGGCCGCCAGTGGTGATGGTGCTGGGCCGCCGGAGAAGATATACCCGATCAAGTAGACCGCGTCAGCGATGGTGATTGAACCGTCGTTGTCGGCATCACCGTAGAGGTAGTCAAGCACCCAACTCAGCTTGGTTACAAAAGCATCGTAATTACCGTTGTAAGTTGTAAAATAAGCTCCCGGGGTTGTCGGAAAGTCAGGTGAATTCGTGTACCCCGTTACATAGGCATTGCCGTTGCCATCGATCGCAATGCCTCCCAAACCGTAGTCCATCTCACCGCCGCTTCCACCAAGGTAGGTGCTGTAGATCAGCCTCGCCCCAGAGCTGCTCAGCTTGGTGACAAAAGCATCATCGCCTTCTTGATCAGTCTGATAGGCATCAAGAGTCGGGAAGTCGGAAGATTGAGTACAGCCTGTTACGTATGCATTGCCGTTGCCATTGACCGCGATGGCGTATCCATAGTCGTAATTCCCCTCGCCGATGTAGGTACTGTAAATCAAGTTACTGCCAGAACCGGAGAGCTTAGTCACAAAAACATCAGAACCGCCCGAGAAACTTCCCTGTAACGGGTTTTGCAGCGGGAAGTTGCTCGACCTCGTATATCCTGTCACATACGCACTGCCGCTGTCATCGACCGCAATACCCCATCCATTATCGCCGTCTCCCCCACCGAGGTAGGTGCTGTAAATTAGGCTGTCGCCGCTAACACTCAGCTTGGTCACAAAAACATCATCGCCGCCTTGGTCCATCTGATAGGGACTCAAAGTCGGGAAGTTGGAAGAACCAGTACCGCCCGTCACATACGCATAACCACTGTTATCGACTGCGATGCCGTGACCCTCGTCGCCGTTTCCCCCGCCGAGGTAGGTGCTGTAGATCAAGCTACTGCCAAAACTGCTCAATTTAGTCACAAATACATCATTGGAGCCTTGATATGTCTGATAGGGATTCAAAGTAGGGAAGTTGGGTCCGGCAAAGCCAGTTACATAGGCATTGCCGCCGCCATCGACCGCGATGCCATATCCACAATCGTCGTTTCCCCCGCCAAGGTAGGTGCTGTAGATAAGGGTGTTGCCGGAACTGGAGAGCTTAGTAACAAAAGCATCCCAACCGCCTTGAAATGCAGCCTGATAGGAATTCTGAGTCGGGAATTCGTTAGACCAAGTCCGGCCAGTCACATATGCCTTGCCGCCGCCATCGACCGCAATGGCATATCCATAATCGTTGCCTCCGGCATCGCCGAGGTATGTGCTGTAGACCAGGCTGTTGCCATTAATGCTTAGCTTGCTCACGAAAACATCACTGCTACCTTGAAACGTCTGATATGGATTCAAAGTCGGAAAGTTGGAAGAATAGGTATTGCCCGTCACATAGGCACTCCCGCTACCATCGACCGCGATGCCGTGTCCCTCGTCGCCGCTTCCCCCGCCGAGGTAGGTGCTGTAAACCAGCCCGACTGAGGCCGTACCCAGCGCCTGTTGATTTGAACCTGCTGCCTCAAATCCGATTGCCTTCTCGGACAATTGCGAGAAGCTGGCAGGGCCGTACAAATCGCCATTCGTAGGCGTCTTGATCGCCGCGATCATGTCGCCCCATTTGGTTTTCAGGATCATTCTGCCATTAGCATCAATCGAGGTTTCTTCCGCACCTTCATAGGCAACCTTGACTTGCGCAATATCCGCACCTGGTGCACCTATGAACTCATAAGCAGCCCGACCATTGCCGTCGCCGGAGTATTTCAAATCTATGTTGGGATAGATGTCCTTCAGTATGATCGCTTGGTAGTTGGGCACGTCTGTATGCCACTTGGCTGGGTCATTACCAATGAAGTAGTTGCACTTGTATTCCATTTGTCCTTCGGCGATGACTTCTGGGTTTGCATTCGCGCCGAGAAATTTGGCGGTGAGGACGAGTTGCTCGATTGTGTCGCGGGTGTTGTCGAAGCGGTCGAAGGGATCTGCCCTCTCCCCGGTCTTCGACCACCCCTCTCCCACTGGGAGAGGGGACGGGGGTGAGGGTATACTCCGCGTGAACTGATAGGTCACACCCTCCTTGGTGAACCACATCGTGGCCCCACCGGCGTTGGCGCGGAACAAGACGCGGTCATCCCATTGACCCATGTTCTTAGTGAAGGCCAGCGGCATCTTATTGAAAGACTGGACCATCGGTTGAGTGTTCGCTGCAAACAGAGAACCGCATATGACCACGATGATGAACCCTAGAACTAACGTTGTCAAACGAGGCATAATGCCCTCCCAAAGCGTGAGGAATGACTGCGATAAGACTTCTAATCGGTGATTAAGATAGCGATAATTCCCGTGGTTGTCAAGTAAAACCTGCGTTCCATTCGCGCCACCCCCCCCACGAATTCCCTTTGGTCTAAGCTTCGGTCGGCTTATAATTCGCCATGCCTATTCGCATTATCGCCGGAGAACGGCGCGGACTCATTTTGAAAACGGTCGAGTTTGAGGGTTTTCGCCCGACATTGGCGCGAGTACGAGAATCATTGTTTGGTATTCTGACACCAATTGTCGAAGGGGCCAAGGTGCTTGATCTCTTTGCCGGTACCGGCAGTCTGGGGCTGGAGGCGATCTCGCGAGGGGCAGCATCGGCGCTGTTTGTCGATGATAACCGCTTGGCCATCAAGACAATCGAGGCCAATATCACCAGAGCGCGGTTTGACGACCGCTGCCGCGCGTTTCTCGGTGACTATGACGCTGTGGGAAAAAGGGTTGCGCGCGGCGAGCAATTTGATTTAGTTTTCGTTGACCCACCCTATATGCAGGGCTATCCGCAGAAGGTGGTTGAGCATCTCCGCAGCAGTAACCTGATCGA
>CAIYYT010000177.1 GCA_903930455.1 uncultured bacterium
CGGACGGCACGATCCCGACGATGACGGCTGTAAATGTTCCTGTCAATGCGACCTTTGTCAACAATGGCAACCGCACCGGGACCTTCAACTTCAATCCGAGCTTCACACAGGCTGGCACATACAATGTCATTTTCATTGCCTCTGATGGCACGTTAGCTGACAGTGAAACGGTGACGATCACGGTTATCGAAGCCGGCAATCAACGACCGGTGCTGGCGGCAATCGGCGCAAAATCCGTGACGGAAGGCTTAACGCTGAACTTCAACGACTCAGCGACTGACCCGGACGGCACGATCCCGACGATGACGGCTGTAAATGTTCCTGTCAATGCGACCTTTGTCAACAATGGCAACCGCACCGGGACCTTCAACTTCAATCCGAGCTTTACACAGGCTGGCACATACAATGTCACTTTCATTGCCTCTGATGGCACATTAGCTGACAGTGAAGTAGTGACGATCACGGTCATCGAAGCCGGCAATCAGCGACCGGTGCTGGCGGCAATCGGCGCAAAATCAGTGACGGAAGGCAAGACGCTGGGCTTCAACGACTCAGCGACTGACCCGGACGGCACGATCCCGACGATGACGGCTGTAAATCTTCCTGTCAATGCGACCTTTGTCAACAATGGCAACGGTACCGGGACCTTCAGCTTCAGTCCGGACACTTTGCAGGCAGGGGTCTTTAGCGTGACTTTCATCGCCTCCGATGGAGCGCTGGCGGATTCCGAGACCGTGGTGATCACCGTCGTCGACATCAACGATCAGCCACCGGTGCTGGCGGCAATCGGCGCAAAATCAGTGACGGAAGGCTTAACGCTGAACTTCAACGACTCAGCGACTGACCCGAACGGCACGATCCCGACGATGACGGCCGCTAATGTTCCTACCAATGCGACCTTTGTCAACAATGGCAATGGCACCGGGACCTTCAACTTCAGTCCGAGCTTCGCACAGGCGGGCACATACCATATCACTTTCATTGCCTCTGATGGCGCGCTGGCTGACAGTGAAGTAGTGACGATCACGGTTATCGAAGCCGGCAATCAACGACCGGTGCTGGCGGCAATCGGCGCAAAATCAGTGACAGAAGGCTTAACGCTGAACTTCAATGACTCAGCCACTGATCCGGATGGCACGGTTCCGACGATGACGGCTGTGAATGTCCCTACCAATGCGACCTTTGTCAACAATGGCAACGGTACCGGAACTTTCAACTTCCATCCGAGTTACACACAGGCCAGCACATACAATGTCACTTTCATTGCCTCTGATGGCACGTTAGCTGACAGTGAAACAGTGACGATCACGGTTATTGAAGCAGGCAATCAGCGACCGGTGCTAGCGACAATCGGCCCGCGTGGTGTAAACGAAGGCGCCAATCTAAACTTCGTCGCCTCCGCTACTGACCCCGATGGCACAATTCCGACACTGACGGCTGTGAGTGTTCCCACCAACGCGACCTTTGTCAACAATGGCAACGGTACCGGGACCTTCAACTTCAATCCCAGCTTCACGCAAGCCGGGGTCTTCAGCGTAACTTTCATCGCCTCCGATGGCACACTGGCAGATACTGAGATTGTGGCGATCACGGTCGTAAACGTTGATCGGGCGCCAGTACTGACAGCGCTGGATACATTGAAACTTGTCAACGCCACCGGCGAACAGGCGATTTTGTGGCTTCGAGCTGTTGATCCCGATGGCACGACGCCGACCTTGTCGGTTATTGGGACCCCAATAGTTCCGTACAACGCGGTCTTCATCGACTCCGGAAATGGTCGGGGCAGTTTCATCTGGGATCCGACGAGCGCTCAGGGCGATTCGAGTTACTTGTTGCGTTTTATCGCTTCTGACGGCTTGCTGGCCGACACTATAGCAGTCCGACTCAGGGTTGTTGCCGCGATGCGTGGCGACGCCAATAACGATGGATCGATAGACGTGTCAGACGTCGTTTACCTTATCACCTACATCTTCAGCGGCGGCCCGGCGCCCGCCACGATTCGCAATGGCAACGCGGATGGCTCCGATGCCGACGGACCGAATGCAGTCGACGTTTCCGACGTGGTGTACTTGATCGCCTACATCTTCTCCGGCGGTCCAGTGCCACCACTATGATGACTCAGATCTGACAGATCGATACACAGGCCGCTCCCATACCCAGGGAGCGGCCTTACTTTTTTGCCTCCAAAAACACCTTCAGGACAGCGTCTCTTGGAGTGTTTTTGACTGATGGGAGTGTTGAAAGGCCAGGTGGTCTGTCATTCTGAGCGTAAGGAGGAATCTAATCCACTTGTCCTGCAACGAATAAGGGATTCTTCGTCGCGCCTGGCGCTCCTCAGAATGGCGCCCAAGGAGATTCGTTTACGGTCTCCTAACCGTTGGCCAGCCACGGGAAAAGCTCCGCCCTTCAGATCAAAGTTGAGTAAACTCCGAAAAATCTAGGAGTTGCCAGAATGATTCGCAAATACGACTATAGCGCTCGCAATTAAGGGGTTAACTGGCCGGTAATTGGTGGTTTTTCGGAAAAATCCCTTGACAATATCGTGGCAAACTCTTATTATTTAGTGGTTACGGGAAGTAGCTGTTAGCGGTTCAGTCGGCGAAACTCTGTTTTGCCAAGACATTTTTGCAGATCTTTAGGTCTTCACTTGCTGGAATACCTTAAGTTGCTCATCGTGCGTATTTCGGGTTGTTCATATCTGGCTCATTCCAATAATAATGGATGGGTGCAGGCATGTTGTGATATAGTAGTCTGACATTGGTTCGCACAATTTTAAGGCTTTAGCGCATATTAGTTAATGCAATTGTCACAGTCAAACTACACGGAGTTTTGTTGAGAGAAAGAGAATAGGATCTCTGATTTCTCAGAAGAGCTGATCGAGGAGGTGGTCACGGCAGATCAACACAGAGCGAAAACTTAGAACCTGACACGGTTTTTTTGATTGCAACGTTTTTTTCACTCTGAAAGGAGCAAAAGATGACGAGAAAACTCTCGGTACTATTTGTTCTCGCCTTTTTTGTTATGTCATTAGGTAGTGCGGCTTTTGCGGCGAATGCCAAGAAAGCCAGTCACAGATCATCAGTCGGCGGCGAAACATTCGCCCCGGCAATCGTAACGCTTTCCGACAATGATGGTAGTAGCGTTGCGACGTCCGGTAAGCCGACAGCTACTCGACCGACCGCGCTTGGCTATTATATGGCAGGCGATGTCACGGTAGGCACTACCGACATGGACTGGCAAAGTAACACCGGCAGACAACAACGGCAAGTTGTGATCGGTAGTGATAATCGGTTACACACTGTATGGATGTACCGCAATATTGACGACGAATCCCACTATCGCTCGATCTTTTACAATGGATACAAGCCGGGCGTGCTGGACCCACTTTCCCCGTGGATGATCTCGCCGGATCATTGCAATGGTGGTTACGGTACCATAGCAGTGGGTCCGGGCGACACCTTGGCGGTTGCGACGTATCATTACATGAAGTCCCTTCCTACTGGCCACACATACGATGCGCGTATGCGCGTTCAGATTGGCAGACAGGGGGGTATCTTTTCAACAACATTCGCGATGTATGATTATCCGTCAAGTGACACGATCATGTCGAAGCTATTGAACTGCCAGGGTATTAAGACCGGTTTGGACACGATTGAGGGTGGCTACATTTGGCCATCTATCGCCGCTGACAACAACGGCACCAAAACGATCGCCCATGTTTTGGCAAAGGAATCGGCGCCTACTTATCTCCCAAGTCCTAACACTTATGCCGTAGACACGACGGGCAAGGCTTCGCTGGTTTATTACAAGACGTTGCCTGATGCCGCATCTCCGGGTTCGACCTGCGGTTTCCTTCTTGACTCGATCTCCAGCAATATCTGCTATGATATCGTCGCTAGTCCGACGTCAAACAAGGTGGCTGCGATCTACCTGTATCCCAAAGTCTGGACCGGATACGACGTGGGTGACAACGACGACATCGTATACAGAGAGTCGAACAATCTGGGTGGAGATTGGGGCCCGAGGACAACGGCTTGGGCTTTCGGTAGCAAAGACTCGATTGTTAGCGGCGGCGTAGTTATGTATGAGCGCCCCGAAGAAGTGTCGGCATTGTATGACGACGGTGACTGCTTGCACGTGCTGTGCGAAACCTATTGGGGTGGGGTTAATTCGGCGGGTAGTCACTATTACATGTACTTACCGTGCCGGCTCTACCACTGGAGTTCCTGTAATTCGACCTGCATTGTGATGCTGAAGGACGGCAGAGCCAAAGAAGACAAAGTAGCGGAAAACCCAGGTGCGTGGTCGTCCGCCGCTGGCCACCCCCCCTTAGGCCAGCACCTGTTTTCGAAGATCAGTTTGACTCAGTGCAATATCAGCGGCGCCAAGCGCCTGTATGCCGTCTATACATTGTATCCTGACAGCTCGGGGATCGAGGGCAACACGCACTCCGACCGCTCCACTACGCCTATCCTAAATGGCGACATTGTGGTGCAGGGATCAACTGATATTACAGGTTCGTTATGGGGCGAAGTGAAGAATATTTCGAATACCCGAAGTGACGGCTGCACCAGCACCTTTGGCAACTGCTTTTCCGAGCAGTATACGAACGCGGCTCCGTACACAAACGACTCCATGAGAATCCAGTACCTGCTCGACAAGGATGCCGGTTCCGCCTATCAGGGCACTTCATCTAATCCGCAGGGTGTGGTGACAGACAACCCGATGATAATCAAGACTTATCAGTGCTATGCTGTCGACCTGAAGGCAACTCTGTCCGTGACTCCGACCGCAATCAAGTATCCGCTCCATGCAGTCAAGGGTGCTTCTGTGATTCGGAATCTGGTGCTGGTCAACGAGGGCAACGAGCCAGCCAACTGGACTTCAACCGTCGTCGGCACTGCCCCGATTACGCTACTACCTTCAAGCGGTTCTGTACCAGCCGGTTGCACAAATTCGGCGACAATCACTGCTACGATTGGTCCGAAGGGCACTGAAGGTCTCTTCCAAAGCACCATTACATTCAGCTATCAGGTTGGCCAAACTCTCCAAGTACCGGTTGATTTCTATGTGTTTGATAGCTGGTTCCTCCCGCAGGACGTGGCTATCCGCACTTCCAACAACAAGATGATGGTGAATCAGGCTGGTCAAGCGGCCGACGATGTTTCGCATTCTTCCTTCACCTATTTCGCTTCTCCTGACACAGACTTCATTACCGACGCTTCTCTGATCATGGGTACTTCCGCGGACAATCTTAGCTGGCTCATATTCAGCAATGGTCAGGGCGATCCCACTGA
>CAIYYT010000178.1 GCA_903930455.1 uncultured bacterium
AATCGCTCCGCCTCGGCATGTACCTTCTCAAGCTCTATCCAGAACCGGTCTCTGTTCATCACTTCCAGTATTAAGACACTTAATCAAGAGGAATGGTTGCCCGCCCATGTTAGTTTATTTGAGTATGGACGAAGTCGTTAAAAACTAACGGCTTAGAGAGTGTGAGATAACGACAGCTTCGCCGCAACCCAACGGACAAGACAACCTGCCCATCGATGACAAATACTCTACGTTTTCGACGTATCGTCAGTAGTTTCCTTTTTCCCCAAATACAAATACGTCCCCAGCAGATTCACCCATTCGGAGAACTCCTGCCCTTCGTTCTCGGGTTTGCTGCGGATGCGACTGATCGCATTGAGTTTGGAATCGAGTTCATCGATGAAGTAGAGTACGAAAGCTTCCTCAAATGCCGGTTCGACTGGCGCCGAATATTCCTTTTTGCCCTGATGAGACAGGATCATATGGAGGAGCCGTCTGACATTGACATCGTCTGCAATTCCCAATCGTTCGGCATGAGCCCGGACCATACTAAACCCGATCGTCATGTGTCCGAACAAACGACCATCTGCCGAATACTCCAATGTGCTGCCAACAGTCAGCTCTTCGATTTTGCCGAGATCATGCAGCAGCGCCCCGGCAATCACCAACGACCTGTCGAGATAGGCGTAGTGCTCGCAAACCTTGACCGCCAACCGCGCCATCGAGACAGAGTGCTCGGCCAATCCGCGTATATACGGATGATGCCATCTTGTGCCGGCAGGGACTTCGAAATAGCGCGGACGTATTTGCGGATCCGAAAGCACATCGTTGGCCAGGTTCTTGATCTCGGCATCCTCAATCAATTCGATCAATTCACTGACCGCCTGCTCCAATTCCTCCAACGAGGATTCACTGGCTGGCAAAAGCTCAGTCAGATCGTACTCTTCAGCTTTAGCGGGACGAATCTTCTCGATCTGCAATTGTGGTGTGCCCTTGTATGAGCTCAGGAGTGCCTTGATCTTGACCACTTCGGCGGTCCGGAGTTGTTGATATGCCATCTCCGCCTCCTCGTTCCACATCACGCCCGGCACCTTGCCCGACGCATCGCGGAACTCAAGTTGCAGCCGCACACCTCCGGTAAACGGAATCAATTCGCACTGCGACAGCGCATAGTAACCCAGCACCATGTCGCCGATTTTGGCATCGGAAAGTTTCATTGAAGATAATGTCGAACCCGGTGACGCCGATGTCAAGGGGTTTGGTGGAGGTCAGCCATCATCTCGTTGTGACTTCGGCGGCGATCAGTTGTCTTTCGCCCCCTGATTGATCCAACGGAAGCGACTAATGTCCAAAACGTACAAAATCGATCAACGTTCAATTTGAAGATCGAACTGAAGCCAGGCAGTTTGAGCTTGCGAAGTCTGTGGACAAATCGGATATTTTCGAGTCAACCGCCGGTATCGGGCAACCACCGGCGCAAACATTCGTAGACGTCTGTATATCGACCGGAATACAAAATCAAGAGCCCCGCTCTAAACCTTGGAGGATAAATGAGAAAACTGATGTTGCTTGCCAACGTTGTGTTGGCGTTGCTGATTGCCGCCTGCAGCCAAGAACCCAAAGAGCCGACCGCTACGGTCTACAGCGACCCACAGGAGATGAAAGCGTGCAGCGACTCGTTGGAAGCTTACGCCGGATCGATGGGGGGGCAGGGAGCATTTGAAGGCTATCAGGCGGTCTACGAGCATTTTCTTAAGGCCAATCCTAACTCAACGATGCTGCATCGCGATTACCAGTCACTCTTTGACGGTTTTGACAAGTCCGACGCCAAGGTCGCTTACTACAAGCAG
>CAIYYT010000179.1 GCA_903930455.1 uncultured bacterium
AAGCAATCGCCTGGATGCGGGTTCGGGGGTTGTTTTGAGCAAGCGATAGCCTCGGAAGTCGCCACCATCTGCCAAGCCGGAATAGAGATTGGTCAATTCGAGGAGATTAACTCCGCAGCCGCCGAGAATCAGCGACAGGCCGTAGTATTCCTGTGGATTCGGCAAAGTCGTAACGCCGGCGTCTTTGAGCAGTGTGTAGACTCCGTCGGAACCGAGTTTGGCTGACAAATTGACGGCCGGAACATTCAGCGAGCGAATTAGCGCATCCTCGACCGTCACTGCGCCGTGATAAGTCTCGTCAAAATTGACCGGACGATAGCCGGAATACTCGACCGGCACATCATAGAGCAAACTGCGCGGCGAGATTACTCCTTCGTCAATGCCAAGAGCGTAGACAAATGGTTTGAGCGCGGAGCCGGGGGAACGGGGCGCAACCGCGCCGTTGACCTGCCCGCCATTAAGCGAATCAAAGAAATTGCACGAGCCAACCAGTGCGAGCACGTCCTTGCTCGTGTTGTCGATCACAACGACAGCGCCGTTAGTGATGCCTTCGGGAATCAACGGTCGCAGTTGACTGCGTAGAGTGTTTTCGGCAAGCTGCTGCGTTATCGGATCGATGGTCGATTCAAGCCGCTCTCTGTGTGGATACGATCTGAACAGCAGGTCAGCCAAATGTGGAGCTTGAAACGGCAAATCGAAACGCCTGACAGGGATCGGCTCAACGGTAGCCTCCGCAAATTGCTGGGGCGTAATCTTGCCGTCATTAAGTAAGATGCGCAGAATCTTGTCGCGCCCTCGTTTGGCTTCGGTAGAATTCAGGTCGGGACGGTAACGGTTGGGGGAATTGGGTATTGCCGCCAGAAGGCAAGCCTCGCCGTAGCTGAGCCGATCGGGGCTTTTGCCAAAATAGAAACGCGCTGCGGCGCCGATGCCGACGATGTTGCCGCCGTAGGGCGCAAGATTGAAGTAGTAAGTCAGAATCTCGTCTTTCGAATAGTGAAGCTCCAATTGGAAGGCACGGAAGATTTCAATGACCTTGCCGAAGATCGTGCGTTCCTTTGGCTCCATCAGGCGGGCAACCTGCATAGTGATTGTGGAGCCACCCTGCACGATTTTCTTCGCCTGCCAGTTGGCAATTGCGGCTCGAATGATCGCCTTCGGATTGATGCCCGGATGCCAATAGAACGAGCGGTCTTCATAGGCCAATACCGCAGTCTTGAGCGCAGGAGAAATCTCGTTGCCGTTGACACGGATGCACCACATATCATCTGGAGTCAAGTAAGCGCGTAGCAGTTGGCCGTTGCGATCGAGCACGACACTCGATGCTGCTGGGTTCAGTTTTTCCACCGGCAATGGAAACATGATGCTGCCTGCTACAAACAGCAGTGCGAACAAGCCGACAAGCGCCAGAAAACTCCGAATCATGGTACTCTGAACTACTCCAAAAGAGATTATCCCTATTACGCGACGGAGGGGCGATTTGTCGGTCGCCCCTGTAGCAAATTTTAACTCCTTACGGTCGGCCAACTTCCACCTTACCGCTTGAGGCCACTGATGCCTTCATCGGGGCGTACATCGCCTCGGCACGCACCGGCGGCACGATAAATGAGCCTTCGGAAACCACACGGATACCGTAGTAGCATTTCATCTCCTTGCCATAGGGGAAGTTGCCGTAGAGCACCATGCGGTCGTCACGGATATCCATATAGAGGGGATCGTAAGCCTTGTCACCAATCCAGGTGATGCCCTTGCGTGATTGCAGGCGCGGGTTTTCGATTTCGAAGGCCGCCGGCAGCATGTCGATGATGGCAACGTTATCAATTGATTCGCTGAGCGCTTTCACAGTGATTTCGGCAATCACCATATCCCCCTGACGGAGTCCGGCGTAGTTGACCGGGTTGCCGTTTTCATCCAGATAGCGACGGCGCACCTGTATGTCGTTGTCGTATTCGTCAATCTTGAGAGTCGAAGGCAGGCCGTCAGCACGCCAATAGAAATAGCAGACTCCACTGCCGTTGACTTTGATCGTGACTTCCTTGCCCGCCCAATCCTTGGCGCGGAAGTTGTAGTTCTGGTTATCGATTTGGCCAAGGGCTACGCCATTGAGCTGGACGGTGCCGGTGAAGTTGGCCTGCGGCTGCTTTTTCATCACTTTGCCGAGAGCCATCAAGGCGTAGGCATTCTCTTGTGTGGTATACCAACGCCCCTGTGGATTGATCGCTTTGCTCAAGCTCTCCACCAATTTCGGAACCAGCGGGCTGGTGGGTTCGACCTCTGAGAGCACATCGAGCATGATCGCCCGCGCACGAATCGGCGAATTGAAGTTACCGCCGCTTTCCCATTCTTTGAGCGTGTCGGTCGCCAGGATGGTCTTGGGCATCAACTGTCGCGCATTCGCCAGATCACCCGCCATCGCCAGCGCGCCGATTAGTTGGAAGCGCGAGTAGTCCTTGAGCTGGCTGATGGCATTGTCCTTGAGATAGAACAGCGTGCTGCGGTCGGATTTGCCTGCGAGGGCGAGGACATAGTTGGCATAAACAGCCGACTGATATTCATCATACATCCCGGCGCGATAGTCGCGGGCAAAGCTCTGGAGCGCGCTGATCATGCGGTCGTAGACGCGGTCGGACACGGTGTAACCGGCCTTGCGCGCTTCCACAAGGAAATGTCCGGCGTAAATCGAACTCCAATTATTCTGGAAGTTGCCTTGCGGCCAATAGGAGAAAGCGCCGGATGTCATTTGCATGTTCGCGAGTTTAGTGATGCCTTCCTCTATATAGTAATCGACGCTGTTCTTCTTGAACAGCTCCGGTTCGGCAAGACGCGCCAGTTCATCGAAATAGAGCATCGGAAAAAGCTTGGACGTCGTCTGCTCGACGCAACCGTGCGGATATCCGAGAAGGTACTGCAGACTGCCGGCGAAGCGGACTGTCGGGAATGACGAGGTTGACAATGTAAAATCAGTTGTACCCGCTATCCAGTCGGCGGGGAATTTGAAGGCCGCCGGAGTCGCCGAAGTGACGGAACCATTACCGGAAAGCGTGACAAACGGAACCGGTGGCCTCAACGCCAGTTCCTCTTCCTGCGAAGCAGTCGCGCCGTTACCACTGGCAGCAAGCTTGAATTGCACTTTGCCCATCGTTTGCTCGGCTTTGAGTTTGTAGTAAACTGGCAGTTCACGTCCGGCAGAGATCTTAATGGAGCGCGAACCACCATCAACAAGCTTGACCGGTCCGGTGGCGGACAAATTAACGGTGAAGGTTGCATCAGCGCCGGTACCGTTGTAGACACTAACAGGTATCGTCAATTCATCGGTCGAGCCGATAAATCGCGGGAAGGTCGGCGTGAGCACTATCGGTTCACGTACGAAGAGATTCTTCTCCGCCTTGCCGAACTTATCACCCGCGAAAGCGACCGCCATAACCCGAATCGAGCCGTTGAATTGCGGGACATCAAAACTGACCATCCCGTTCCCCTGCGCATCAGTCTTGACCAGACCGCTCCAGAATGCAACCGGCGCAACACGCGTGACTGAGATCGGCATTAGTCGTCGCCGGGCGGCTGCGCCGAGATCACCCGAGGGAGACGAGATACTGATTTCCGGCAGAACCACTCCATAGACATCGTACGATTGCACCGAGAGCTGCTTCTTGCTGAAGAAGAAGCCGTGCGGATCGGGGGTCTGGAAATCGGTTAGTTGACAAATGCCCTCATCAACAGCGGCGATAGTGAGATAGGGTGTTCCCCGAGTTTGACCGGTGATTTTGAAATTGATGTTTAGCTTGGTCTTGGGTCTGATTTCGGTCGGCACTTGCAGCTCGACGGCGAGTTTGTTGCGGTCGGTGCTTACTTTCAGTGGTACTGCGCCGAAAGCACGAACGTGCATGTCGCGGCCAAGCTTCTCGGTGGACCGAATCAGATGCGCAGAGATATAAGCGTTCGGCTTGTACAGATCACTAACCGGCAGCGAAATCGTCGCCGTGTTTTCTTTCATCATAATAACTCTGTGCTCGAAGACCTTCTCGCGTTCGATGGTCAACAGCAGTTTGCCGGCGAAGGGAGCGCGAATTTGCACTTGCGCCATTTCGCCCGGGAGGTAGGAGTCTTTGTCAAGATCAAGTTCAATGCGGTCCGGATGATCCATCGCCCAGGGAGCGTAGCCCCAACCGGAGGCATAGAACCAGAGTGACGCCGACGCGCCCGATTCAACATCGCGCGCCACAACCCGGTACTTGCCGTAGTCGTCTGGAGTAACTTTGAAGCTGCCAACGCCTGCTATGGATGTGACATTGAACTTCTCGGCGACGCCTTCGACCTCCTCGGAGACATAGCGGTAGCTGTTGTAACGTTCGTCGTATTTGAGGATGCTTTGCCAATAGACGCGGGTAAAGGCAACTTCAACATTGCGACCAGAAACGGCCTCGCCGGAAGGATTCACCGCCACGAATTCAATCTCAGTCGCAGCGCCGGGTTTGGCGTAGCCCTCTTGATTTTGACGCAGGCCGATATAATTGCCATAGGGGTGTACCATGATGTTTGCTGCGGCAGTCACGCCGCGTCCCCCCGGTTCAAGTACCGTTACCAGCGCTGTGCCTTTGATGGCAGACGGTGGCGTCAGGTCTTTGGGAATAGCGTAATGATATGTGAATCTGCCGTTGTCATCGAGCAGCGTGTCGGCGAGTTTCTCAGTTTGTCTGGTGAATGATTTCTTTTCGTCGCTGAAGACAAATGACTTCCACTTGGGAGCGGTGAAAGTAAACGGTTCAAGCAAGATGTCGCCTTGCACGCGCCTGTTGGACGCGGGTGGACCAAAAAGGGTAACGGCGTCTACTGCGAGACTGACCCTATCGCCGGAGGCGAAGTATTCGCGATCGGCGGCGACCTTGACCTTCATCCGGTCGGGTACGAATTCCTCAATGTTGAAGCTGGTTCGTCCGATCTCCTCATTTTCGCCTATGAGCATCGTGGCAAGGTACTTGCCGGTGAGAAGATAGTCGGGAATGACAACATCAAAGCCGGCTGCGCCCTGATCATTGAGGGTGGCCTTTTGCTCGAAGACTATCTTGCCATCCGGGCCAGTGACTTTGAAACGCGATGGGAATGACGGCGGTACGGTCTGCTCTGCGCCGCGCACGACGGCCGCCAGATGCACGGTTTCACCGGGGCGATAGATGCCGCGTTCAGTGTAGAGGAAAGCTTCAAGTCCGCCGGATAGGTAGGGTTTCCCGTCAACCTCAAAGTCGGTCGTTGGAATCATGCGGCGCGTTAACTCGACAAAGGAAATGTCGTTGCCGAGTGTAGCAATGATCACAAAGGGGCGAAAATCCCCGGCAGCGGTTTGGTAGTTCTTGAAGATGGCAATACCATCGCCGTCGGTTTTTGCAGTGGCGATGGTTTGATTGTTCTGGCTGACCAACTTCAGCTCGGCATCCGCTATCGGTTTCAGGGTCGTCAACGAATTGACCCAGATCCAGAGATCATCCTTGGCCACCTTGGCGAGAATCCCCAGATCGGTTGCGACGACCCAGCGAGTCGAGTTGTTCCAGCGTTCGGTTGCCTGTCTCGCCGTAATCCTGTAGATGCCGATGTGATTGTTGTCGAGGTAGTCCTTGACATTGATCGGCGTTACGATTTCCTCATTTGTGCGATTGGCGACGATGACATCTTCTTGATGCACGAGTGTGCCGACCGCAGCCAGATCGGATCGATAGCCGGAGTAGTATTCTCCTTCATCATCGGACTCCGAGTAGTAGCCCCAGTTATGACCTTCACGAGCGAGGTCGTGCATGTTAAGCAGATAAGTAAGATTGTTGGCAAAGACCTTTTCGACTTCGACAGTCAGCTTGTCGACGTTGATGGTGGAGACACCGACATTGAGGTTGCCGGTGCGATTCAAATAGAAACCATCACCGACGAAGCCAACCTGAGGCTGAATATTCTCGCGAGCGAGAGTCACCGCGTTGGCGAAATCGCGTTTGAGCTGAGAACCATCAATCGCCTTGAGCCCTTTGCGCAGCTTGACTTGGTAAGTTGTCTTGGCGTCGAACTCACCGTGAAGATCAATATAGTTGTGAGAATATGTCAGCTTGTAACTAATGAAGGGCTCGACCGAGACAAAAGGCGTTGCGGTCGTGCCATTGATCGGAAGATTGAAGGCAATACGGATGGTCTGACGATTGGCTGATTCGCGCACCGGCAGTACGCTCTCAACTCGCAGCTCCTCGCGACCGGGAAGACTGATCGGTTTGGTGTAATCATCCGCCAGACCCGATTTGCCGCCGATCGGCTTCAGCCCTTTCGAGACGCGAAGCTGCACCTGCTTTTCCTGCTCGCCGCGTTTGGCGCCTTCAACCTTGAGCGCAAAGATCGCCGAGGGATTTTCCGTCTGGAGCGTAAACGGCAGCGAACCTCCCCCTTCGTACTGCACCGAAATGTGCTTCGCCACTTCCTTCGGATCGACTTCATAGTTGAATTCGATGGACGCAAAGAGATTCGCCTGTTGATCCGACTCGGGTGTCAATTCATAGGTCAACCAGGCGCTATTCACGCGAAACGCCGGAGTATAGAATTCATACTTGCGGTCGCCCCGCAGAGCGTATCCATAATCGGCCGCTATGCGCGGGAGAATCTCGGCGGTATAGCGAGTTGACGGCGACAACACGACATCGGGATAGAATCGAAGTTTGTTGCGTGCGATCCATTCGAACTTGCCGGGGATCCTGGGATCAAACTCCACCGGCGCGGCATCAAGACTTTTGTTTACAACCGAGTCGTGCACCAGGTCTTTGGAAAACGACACGGTGAAATTGGTTGTCTGCGGTACTTCGTTAGTCGGTGTAAAGAGTTCAACCTTGACGGCTTCGCGGCTTTCCCGTGAAAGCAGAAGAATGCTGCCGACTACGATGATGACGGCCAGTAGCGCGATGATCAAGTAGGGCAGCGTATTGCCGCGCTCTCCAAGCGTGAAAAGTGATCGTAAACTGATAGAAGGTGAGCGGCGCGCCTCACCGCCGACACCATGATCCGATTGGTGCATAATTCCTCCCAGGAATTGACCCTGAACCCAAGGTCAATATGCTTTGTTGCTGCAGATGATAATGTGGTCTTCACGAAAAGACCAAGCCCTTTTGATTTTGCGGAACGAACGGACGCAGAATAGAGATTGAAAATGCCGCCCTTTCAATTCCTGAGGGGTTGTACACAGCTTTGCAAAGTCGGATTCAGTTTTTTTTCGGAGTTTGTTTTGAGCTACCGCCAGAATCGCGGCAACAAGCGACCCGTGCGCTTCATGTAGGCAGGATAGTCGGCGTACACCTGCAACAACAACTGCTCTTCGTGGATGGACTTCAAGTAGAAAAACAACGAGGCCATCAGCCCGCCGCCGATAGCAACGACATTGCCATGCCAGATCGTGGCGCCAAGCAGTAGCAGGGAGCCACTCAGATACATCGGGTGTCTGACGTAGGCGTAGATTCCGCGCGCAACCAATTGTTTCTTCGAGTCAGGAGAGGGGCTGACATTCACCTGCATGGTGTGATTCACTGATACATGAGCCATAAACGCTGAGGCCATTACAGCTAGTGAGATGAAACAGAGCGCCACACCCACCCAGATTGGCAATAGTCGCACCTCCGGTGGTTTGAGGATTATCAGCGCCAGCACGATCGCGGCCACGACCAATACCTGCATGGCAACCCAGTGTCGGTCGGAGCGCGTCACGAGACTAAGTATCGGCGAAAATGCAACATTAGAGACAATATGTATGCATGGAGCCATTTGAACAAAGAAATTGGGTGAAATCTTGCGAGCAGTCTGTTATCTTGGAGTAAGTGCTTATCGTTGAGGCGGGTGAATCGCACGAAGATCACCTGTGAGGATTGATGATTAACACAGCTAAATCGAGAGCGGCGCTGGTCTCGGTTGCATCCAATTCAACTCTGGTAATATTGAAGCTGGTCATCGGCATATTTTCGGGATCGGTCAGTATCATCTCGGAGGCGATTCATTCCGCCAATGACCTGGTGGCGGCGCTCATTGCCTTTTTCTCCGTGCGCATTTCCGATCGTCCGGCGGATCACGAACACCCGTTTGGACACGGCAAAGCCGAGAGCATCTCCGGCGTCATCGAAGCCGCCCTGATTGTTTTCGCGGCGGTTTGGATTATGGTCGAAGCGGTGAAAAAGATTCTCTTGATATATAACCACAAAGGGGGCGAACTGGAGCATCTTGGTTGGGGCACCGCGGTTATGGTGATATCCGTGCTACTGAACACGCTGGTGGCGCGATATCTGTTCAAGATCGCCAAGAAAGAGGACTCGGTTGCATTGGAAGCGGATGCCCAACATTTGTCTACCGATGTCTATACGTCATTGGGCGTAGCGGGGGGACTGATTATGGTCTGGATTACCGACTGGCATATTATCGACCCGATCGTGGCGATACTGGTGGCGATCCTGATCTTTAGTATCGGCTGGAAGCTGACCATTGCTGCCGGGAAGCACCTGATGGACAGCAGTCTTCCCGAGTCGGAGGTGGCCGAGATCGTGGAGTTCGTCAAAAACGAGCCCCGCGTCGTTTCCTGGCACCGCATGCGCACCCG
>CAIYYT010000180.1 GCA_903930455.1 uncultured bacterium
TATTGGGGCCCGACGCGGTCAGCTCGCCAATCTGTCCAATCGGCACTTCAGCGCCATTCTCATATAGAACGCGAAGCGTGACACCCGGGATCGCCTTGCCGATTGATTCGATCTTCCGGTCGAAATCCGCTGGATCAAGGTAGCTCAACCGCGCTGATGCCTCTGTCGCGCCGTACATGATGTATATCAGAGTGTGTGCCGGCAGCGCCCGCCGCAGATCCTGTTTGATCTGCCGCGACATGTGCCCGCCAGCCTGCGAACAGTATCTGAGTGAGACCAGCTTGTCCCGGCTTGCTGCCAGAGGAGACCGGTGCAGCAGATAGGCGTAGGTCGAAGGCACCCCCGACATTCCGGTCACCTGCTCATCGATCATCTGTCTAATGAGCGCGCCGGTATATGCGAAGCTATTGTTGATGACCACCGAACCGCCAACCGCGAAGTGGGTATTGAGGAGCGACTTCCCCATTACGTAGAAGAACGGAAGAACCACCATCTGGCGATCATCCGGTGTCAGATTGAGATACGCACAGATAGAATCCGTGTTATGGACGATATTGCGGTGAGTAAGCATTGCTCCCTTGGGCACCCCGGTAGAGCCCGAAGTGTAGACAAGGCACGCAAGCGCCGATGGGTCGACTGCCAAGCCGGGATTGGACGTGCCGCCTTCACTGGCAATATCCTCAAGACTGACCACCGGAAACGGCATGTCCGTCCATTTCATTTTCGGCTGTGACATGATGAGCGCCCGCACACCAGTCGAAGGAAACGGCGTATCCGAGAGAAGATTCTCAAATCGCGTGGATGATACTACGGCCGCCGGCTCGATTTCCTGCAGCAGTGGAGCAAGTCTATCCGGTCTGATGTCCGTGCCGAGGGATACGAAGGCCGCGCCGGTCTTCAATACGCCATAGTAGGTTGCCACATACTCGATGGAGTTGTGAAGGATGACGGCAACGCGCGTATCGGCACCGACTCCCATACCGGCAAGAGCACGGGCAATCCGATTTGCCATGGCATTGATTTGTTCATAGGTGGCACGAGTCTGTTCATGAATGAGCGCAATCTTGTCTGGGTATTTCCTGGCACTCTCTTCCAGGAAGTGGTGTATAAGGGTCATATTCGATGGAAGCATACGGTTGCCAACCTCCGGCGTTCAAGAGATAGGAGAGCAGTCATTGTCGGGACGACACTGCAATTGGGTGTCTATCTGCCCAACACCGCAGCATCTTCATATCCTCCGGCCGTGTGGTTTTTCTGCGACGCGTTCCAAACGGTCCGTGGAACTCTGACGCACTGATCTGGCGATTCCACATGTGTAGGGGTGAAAGCCGAATCTCTCCCGGTGCAGACAATCGGCCAGTGCGTTGACGGAGCAATCCGATGAATTGGGATCTGTATCCTCCGACATCACCCACCCCAGCGATTGGATGAATCTCATGATGTCACCATCATTATACTTCATGAGCGCCAGCCGAGGAATACTCCCTGTCATTGTTCCTTGTCAATCCCCAGATCATTGTCTGGCAGGAAGCAGTGCGTGAGATCATCAGGGGTGAAAATGAAAGAGTAGGCACACCATTGTTCGTTTGGTCTTGACCATAGGGCTCAAACCAGGGCTTCGCCCGCCACCTAGTCATGCCGAAGCCAACTTTCAACCCTATTCCACAGACCACGGCATCCGACTCACCGCCGTATTTCACGAGGTCGTTCGTCTCACAGTATTCTCACTGCCTGCATCGGGTTGAGGTACGAGATCCAGTGTATTCACCCGCACAACGACGAAGTCAGCAAGCATGGCTGGCAAACTCTCCGTTCGAATACCGGAATGTCGCATCTGCTCATGTTGTCCGCAAGACAGCTGAATGCTACAATTGGCACCAGATGCGCAGGAAGAAACAGGCAGATTCGCGAAAAGAGACCCCATACACCAAAGTCGAGCCATTCTTTGACAGACTGAAGAAGTCAGGCGCGGAACACGGCTATACAGGTCGTTTTCAGTACCTCCTGTTTGGGATACGGTACTTCATCAATTTCCACCTCAACCTCATGGCCATGTTTGCCCCGCATTCGACAATACGAGTCTATCTCCATCGTGCCAGAGGTGTCACAATAGGGAAAGACGTGCTGATCGGTTTCAACGTCAACATAGACAATGTCTATCCCCGTCTGATCAAAATCAACGATGGGGCAGCTCTAGCAGGCAGTAACATATTGCTGGCTCATTCCAAGCCTCCAGAGCATTTCAAGGGACTGGTTGAGTCATTTGCAGCGCCCGTGACAATCGAAAAGAATGTCTGGATAGGTATCGGGGCAATCATTTTGCCTGGTGTGACCGTCGGAGAAGGTTCAATAGTCTCTGCGGGTTCAGTTGTTACTCGCGAGGTACCGCCTCACTACCTTGTTGCCGGGAATCCAGCAAGACATATCAAGGAGTTGAAACCAAACGAGACCAGTGTCGAATGATGGCTTAGGATTCGCACTGATCCACTGTCGACTCTGGTCGATGAAGCAAATATCCCCGGAATGACAAGGTCAAGACACAAGAGGCGGAAAGGAATTCCGGACCTGGATCGGCACCTATCCTCCATGTTCGCTTGCGTCGGGTTCTCATACCGGGACTGGCTTTCGAGCCCCCCACCGTGATCGTGAATTGAATCAACCCCGGAACTGTCGGCGTGAAACGCCACAGCTCTTCACGACTGAGGCTATCGTTCAATGACATCCGTCAGGTCTGCGTATCTTCCGCGCACTCAGTCAAGTACGTTTGCGAATGGGGACCCTTGCTTGAGTGTGCTATAATATGCCAAGTTATGTAGGGTCTTTGGCGAGAGAAGGTCAGAATACTCTGGCTATGGAAGCCTACCGCTTATGGAGAGGAGTATCTGAATTAGCTTATTGACAAGTTGACAGCAAAGGGGCATGTTGGGAACAGGATCGTCGAACTGCTATGTATATGTATTCGCCTCGGCAGCGGGGAGACGGTGGTGAAACCGACCCAAAGGCGGGCCGGGTCTTATTTTGTATGTCGCGGTATGACAACAGCATGACAAACACAGGAAGCCCCTATCGGAACTGGCGAGGGATTGCCAGGTACTGCAGCGACTAAAATCTAGGATGCGGCAATAAGGAACCTGTTCAGATTCGGACGCCACA
>CAIYYT010000181.1 GCA_903930455.1 uncultured bacterium
AAGAAAGAAGCCGGATGGATCACGCCGATCGTACTTGACAAGAAAACCTATAGCGCCCTGACGATTCGCAATATCGAAACAACACCGGATAGCTCGCTCTACGTCCTGCCAATCAATATGGCTCAGGGCGAATACTTCCTTCTAGAATATCGCAATCCTCAGTCGACTGCTCAGTTTGACAAGTTTGATTCCGACTTTAGCTGTTACTTCTATCCCCAGTTGTCACTAGGTTGTGACCCACTCGACCGCGGGTTATTGATCACCCATGTACACGATTCGCTAGGGGCTTACTATTGGCGCATCAACAGCGGCACGCCTGATTACCCGCACTATACCGTTGCCGTAGAGGACGCCGGCTACAATCCATCCCACAACTATCAAAGCAACCCCGGCGGCAATGTCAGCGATTCGGCGCAGTGGTGGTATCCATACGAAACACGCAAAGGCGCTCTCTTTTCCGATAACGTTGCCGGTCAAAACACCTTCAGCCCGACGACGTATCCGAGCAGTGATGGCTACTACGGCCCAACCGGAATCACCGTCAGAGTAGATTCGATCAGAGGTGACCGCCTGTACGCCTATGTCACCTATTACCCGGACAGCGACGGCGATGGTATTGCCGACGACGTTGACAATTGCCCGACTTTGTCGAACCCGACACAGACCGATACCGATAGTGACGGTGTTGGTGATACCTGCGACAACTGTCCGACCGTTGCCAATCCGACTCAAATTGACAGTGATAGTGATGGCATCGGCGACGCCTGCGATTATATCTGTGGTGATGCTAGCCGCGACGGAAGCGTAGACATCTCTGATGTCGTGTATCTGATTGCCTACATCTTCTCCGGAGGTTCGGCGCCGTCGCCTTTGCTGGCCGGAGATGCAAATCATGAAGGCTCGGTAGACATCTCGGATGTCGTCTATCTCATCGCCTACATTTTCAGCGGCGGATCGGCACCCTGCGAAGCGCGCTGAGACACGGCTTCTTTCAATACCTCAAGACGTGGCGGACTTCAATATCCGCCACGTCCTTTTTCTTGGGCGCCTCGCACACCGCAAGTCTTATGGTCCGCCCGAATTTCCTATCCTGCCTGTTCCTGCAATTTTGACCAACAAGCGCGGCTTTCTGACTCAAAACCTGACCAAATCCAGATTGCCTTGCGTACTTGCTTTAGAAGCGCCTATTTGAGACCAAAGAAATTCGACGAAAAGGAAAGCCACCATGCCTGAACAGAACTATGCCAACCATCGGCAATATGTTCCGATGTACCATGTCGTCACCTTTGGATTGATCGTTCTCTCGCTGATTGGTTCGATTGTCAATTTGATCAAGTCACTGGGACAGCACGCCGGTCTTTACTCTGCGTCGCTGCTGGTAGTCGTATTTATCATTTTGGGTCTGCTTTTTGTCTTCGCGCGCAGCTTTGTCCTGAAAGCTCAGGACCGTGCAATTCGCGCCGAGGAAAACCTGCGTCACTTTGTGATGACTGGCAAGTTGCTCGACCCGCACCTAACCATCCGTCAGATCATCGGCCTGCGATTTGCCTCCGACGCTGAATATCTCGAACTCTGCAAACGTGCGATCGCCGAAAACCTCTCTGAGGACGCTATCAAGAAGGCGGTCAAAAATTGGCGCGCTGACTACTATCGCGTTTGACTGTCCTTAGGCACAATCAGAGTTCGCCTGCAAGCGATCGTTCTATGAGAAGGCAGCCAAAATGGCTGCTCTCCTCCTTGTGGTGATTTCGATAGCATTAAGGCAGACAACTCGACCGTACAAGTCCATATAGCACGTCTAATACAATATGACACATAGTCTTAATACGCTCCTGAAAATCCCTTGATTCAGAACGATTTACCATGTATGTAGTACTCGTCTTGTCGAGGGTTAGAATTACAAGGAGTCCTTTCATGCGTTCCATTTATCTCGCATTGTCTACGGCGCTACTAATGCTATTCGTCTATGGTTGTTCCTCCAGTTCCAAATCCACCCCTCCGGGTGACGATCACAACAAGGAACTGAAGAAGATCGATTCACTCATTACCACACAGTCTGATTACAGCGACACCTTGAATGTTTTGTTTACGCACCTGGATTCGACGGTTGCCAAAGACTCGCTTGTAAAGATTCTGCTGGCCGATCCCAATGTTCAGATGGCGCAAAGCACTTCGCAGGGTGTAACCGTTCAATACACCAATGGAATGCGCGGTGGCATTTTACTTGATCCGAAGGACGGCGAAGAGACAGTGGGGCAATCCGAGCAGTACAAACTTGGCTCATTCCTTGGGGGCGATCCCAGTATCGGTCACAAACCATCGTCGAAAAAAACGATCTTCCTGAACCCTTCATACTGGCAGAGACAGCATTGGGCTGACCCGTTGGTAGCGCAGGCCAATGCGAGCTTTGCCAAGACCGGTTATGATGCCTTCGAGACATATGTGAATGCTCAATGCACAATTGACAAATTCACATCCCTCTCTGGTTACGGGATAGTGCACATCTACACTCACGGCTTGGCTTTTCCGGATGATAAGAACATCCAGGAGATATACATGCTGACCGGTGAGACTGCTTCGCAGGCGACCACCGACAAATACTTCGCCGATGTCAAGGCCGGCAAAGTACCGATCGTGGTGTACGATGGCAGCAACAAGTATTGCATCAGCCCGTCGTTCTTTGCTCGGCACAACAATTTCAGCGATGACACCACACTCGTATACGGGGGTTTCTGCTACAGCGGCCTCGGTGGTTGGAAGGATACTCTAATTCAGGTTGCCAAAGCGGGGGGCTATGTTGGTTTTGATTGGCACGTCCAAACGCGTTGGAACGCCGCTTGGGCAAGGCACATGTACACGCACATGAGCGACACGTCACTGGCGCGCCCCGTGACTCTCGCCGAGTGGCGTTCGGCCGATCCCGACACCGACAATACCTATTGGGACGACGAACCGGAGTGTCAGAAATGGGTCAGCGTCTGGAATTACGGTTATGCCGATCTCGTCCTCTGGCGCTCTTTAAAGATACTTGGCATCGATCCGTCTGCTGCTCCGGTAGGTGAAACTGTGCGAGTGAGAGGTGTCGGCTTTGGCGCAACCAAGGGCACAAGTACGATTACTTTTAACAGCGTCTTGGCATCACCGACTTCCTGGTCAGATACTCTGATCGTAACGCAAGTCCCGGAAAGTACCACGAATGGCAACGTGGTTGTTACCGTTGGCACCGAACACAGCAACGGATTTATGTTTCGGCTCGCGGAAGTGACGATCGTGGCGAATGTCGATACAGTCTGGATGCTTCCGAACGACACGACTTACTTCTCGGCCAGAGTAACTGGAAGTAGCGACACGACAGTGGTGTGGCGAGTCGTCCAACAGGTGCCCTATGCTCCGGGTTGGTTCTTAACAGTCGGTGCCAACAACTGCGCTTTCAAAGCCTCAAACGCCTTCGTTGGCATCGGTCAGGTTGTCGCCAAAGCCCATGCCGACACCACGAAGACGGACACTATTGCTATCATGGTCTCGGTGATGGACCGCTTGCGGCAGACACCTTACATCTACTGCCGGTTTGACGGCAAGATGAACTACTCCATCAACTGCTCCCAAACCAGCTATGATCTCAGCACGGCGTTTGTCATGCAGAACAGCCAACAGTATGGCATGCCGGTTCTGCATTGGGAGGGCAACAGCTTCTCGATAGATGGAGATACTTCTTTTTACTCAAACCCCTGGATCTATCGTGAACAGTTTCAGGTGTCAGGTACCATGAGTGCGATGGGTGACACATTGCTAAATGTCAGCATCTATCTCCGCGAATCGGGCAATGATCCCTATTTTCGTGAGTGGTATCATCGGGTCGAGGCAACTAATATCCCGCTTAATAGCTTCATGTTATATAGCGGCTACAATATCCTTCGGTACCAAATCTACGATCCGAGTCTGCAGAACCATATCACCAAACTCGAGGACTACTACCATGAGACGGATGACCATGGAGCCTGCTTCTATGAGCGCTCGGCGACATCAGTTGACTGGAACAGCACAACAGTTAATCCAAGGCTGAACATCGAGTTCAATATAATACAGACCAAAGTTCGCGAATTTGACAACGACTCAACTGTCGCACGGGAACGAGGTACCAAGCAAATTGCAAAATGAACAGTAATCGCTGATAAGACGATTTATCAACATAGGGAGTGACATCATGAAACGTCTTTTCACATTGCTGCAAGGCCTTCTGGTGCAGATGGATTCTACCGCTGCCAAGGACTCTTTGGGGACTATTGAAAAACCTCTGTGTGTGTCATTCTGAGGAGCGCGAAGCGCGACGAAGAATCTCCATGTCGTCGCATCAATTCGCTGTAGCAAAGAAAAGGGCAGGAGTTTTTGACTCCTGCCCCTTCTATAGGACGTTAGGATCTTAGCGATCCCGACTTGTCACGCTGCTACCAGCTTTGACGTCCGCCGCCGCCACCGTTGCCGCCGCCGTCACGTCTTTCGGGACGCGGGCGAGCTTCGCTGACGTTAAGCGTGCGACCGTGCAGTTCCTTACCGTTCATGCCGGTAAGGGCAGCATCAGCTTCCGCCTTGGTTGACATCTCGACAAAACCGAAGCCCTTGGACTCGCTGGTGAATTTGTCGGTAATGACTGTTGCTCTGGTGACCTGTCCGAAAGCCTCAAAGGACTGGCGGAGATCAGCATCTGCCGTTTCGCGCGACAGGTTTCCTACGAAAATATTCATTCTACACTCCTGTAGATGTTTCCTCCCGGCAAACTGTCGTTGACAATCCGACCGGAAAGAATAGTGGTCAAGCGCATTATTGCGCGTATCTCCGAATTAATGATTGGACAAGGATTGGATTTTTAGGACAAGACTTGAGCAAAGATAACACGAGATATTGTGGTCATATTCATGTATACGGCATTTCCAGAAAAAAGTAAAGCCTATTTTCAAATATTTTCGATTAAGAATTCAATATTCATTCCATATCGGCGAGCTAACTCTGTACCCCACAGCTTGCTACAGGAAAACAACGCGGGACCGCGGCGATCCTGCCCAGGGATCAGAAGATTCCAAAAACCTTCTTGCCTCCCCGCATAACTCCAAGCGTCACCACAATCGCGCGATCATTGTAGTCGTTGAAGGTCATGGTGTATTCGACGGTTGCCACCACTCTGAAGTCATAAGTGCGGAACGCCAGCAAGCCACCCTTGATCACAAACTCAAAGCCATCCTCTTTTTTGTTATTCCCATTAGGGGAGTAGTAATAATCATCATAATACTGCTCATGTGAGACACCATGAAAGCCAATACCTCCACCTGCGAATGGGCTGAAATCCTTCAGACCGGGCACGTACAAGACGCTTACATTCAACGCAAAACCCTGACGGAATCCCATCACCGCGTCCACCGCAACATGCCGGAGTTCGTAAAGGCTCCGGAAATCCCAGACAAAAACGGGCTCCCTGTCGTCATAGCCCTTCTGCGGGTAGAGATATCCCCAGGCGATCCCCCAGGACGAATTCGCTTTGCGTGTCTTCGTCTCCTGAGATTCCTGTTCGGTTACCAGACCAACCTCCACTGTCTTCGCTGCCGGAATTTGTTGCACGATGCTTGCCGCAACCCGCTTTACCACCTGATCAAGATCCTCAACCCGCAGAGCGCTGAGATCATCCGAGATGAGAGTCTGACCAGTCGAGACTTCAACCAGAGTATATTGAAAGATGACTTTCTCCCCAAGTTTGTTCAAACTGCCGAAGATTACCTTTGCAGCATTCGCCTTCTTGCCGATCTCAATGGCGCAGGCCGATTCCGCACATTCACGGTCAGCCAGCAATGCCTTGATCTCTGACTCAGGGATTACCTCGTACTTTTTTAGCTTGTTGATCTCCGAGACCAGAAGCATGTACGTAGTCTCCTGGGTCGATACATCAACTCCACTCCCTGCAAGCGGGAGAATCGCCAATTTCTCCTGCGCACAGACTAAGGAAGAAATGCTCAGTGAGATGAAAGCAACTGCGAAAAGAACCCTTTTCATATAACTCCTTCGATATGGCATTTTCACTAGAACACAATTACGCTTTTCGATGCCGATTCTGCAACAGTAGATTCCGCCCCTCTGCAGCCCCGTCGCTTGGCGATTGCTGAAAAAGCCCGATCCTCTGTCATTCTGAGCGTTGCGAAGAATCTAGTTTGGTAGGTCACGCTAACTCGCGGGCATGATGTCAAGCTTGACTAAGTTTCATTGTTGGCTGCCGCCATGTCAAAAAGGGGCATGCTCACGACTTGCTCTACATCTTCGTCGCGGGGAAGAGAGGCCTCCACTGACACCAGTTTCTTCTGAAGGTTGAAAGTCCGTGCGTGCGCACGCCTCAGAATCGTCTCGTAAGTCATCGGGACTATCTTGATTGTCTCGCCGACTTTACGCACTTCACTTGCCTCATAAGTCACCGTTGCCCCGAGAACGTAGACCACAACCTCTGTGGTCTTCGTTACGAGATTAGCTTTTAGCAACTCCAGTGCGTAGTCCTCACCTTGGCGTAGTTCATCTCTTCGTAACGCAAATCCGCCCTTCTTCAGTTCTACAACAAGCACCTTCTTGACACCGTCGACTTCCCCCGTGTTGTCGAAACTGTCTGCAGCGTAACAGCAAATTGACCGATCAGGAAGCACAACCACATCAGGGCGTCGAGCTGTCAGGGGTTCAAGCGTTCCGCCCAGAATAGTTCGAATGACCGTGGTCATTGCGCGGTTGGAAGTGAAGTCAACGGATTCGTACTCGGGACCGAACATCCAGAGTCCGCGAGCGAACAGCGGCTGCAATTCGTGCAGTTCATCGGTCGTTGCGACGTTCACAAGCTGCTGCAACCGCTCGATGAGGTCAAGTCGCCGTTTGAGTTCAGAGAGAACGACCTCGGCATTGCTTGCACTCCACTCCTCCATTAGGCGGTTCCAAGTGTCCAGGTCCTCAGGGGAGCATGCGGCGAGCTTCTCAAGTAATTCATAACCGCTACGAGCAGCTTCCATGCTAGTGAAGATTGTAACAGTGCGCGCCAGATCACCCTGTGACAGGGTGGGGCACTTCTGCTGAACTTCGTCGACAAACTGACCAACAAGTCTTTTTGACAAGGAAGGTAAACGGCCGAGCATTTCTTTGCTCTGCACGAGCACCTCCCGCTTGCGTTCTTTTCTACTGTCAGCCAAAGCACTATCCAACGCCGCGGTCACGAAATTCCTGACGATTTCGCGCGCTGCCAAAGTACGTGGTGTATCGTGGAAGCCGGACCAGTCCCCCTTGACATCGTCCTTAAGAAAGTCCGCTTCAACAACAAAACTGCACTTTTTGGCCAATGCCACACGACCATCGAGTATTGCACCGCGCCCATCCAAGCCATCCCATGAAGGATTACCAACCATGCGCCTGTTAACCCACCATGTTATCCCTCGCAAAAGCGTTGTCCTATCCTGCACGAGTGCGTCAATCTGGTGGATGGTTACCGTGCCATGTAAATCTACTGAAAGAGCAGCGGTGTTAAGGCCGGACAACGAAAGTAGCTTCAATTTCTTGTTGTTGACACTCACCGAAAACATTGGATCGACAAGGAACTTCGACCCAACAGCCTCAGATAAATTAGCTGCAGAAAGGAGGTTGCGCTGAACGGCGGCGCGCAGACACGTTCCATGTCCGGATTTCGATGTCTTCGGATACACCTCACAGTGGAACGGCTCAGTGCCTCCCTGTGTAAGACTGACCCGAACCGATGTCTTGTATCCATCCTTCCATGTCTCGACGTAGTACTCGTCGGCAAAGCAAAACGGGCCGTATCGACCCTTTCCGTTTTGTCCGAAGGCGATCCGTTTCTCAGTCTTTGCGTCTGGGGGATATTCTACAAACATCCCTTGTTCCTTCTGCCGACTATAGGACAGTGTCTTCCACCTACGATTGAACTCCTCGGCTGTCATGCCTGTGCCGTTGTCCGAAATCCGGAAGTCGCCACCCAAGGCATCCGGCCATTGGATCTTAACTGTTGATGCTCCAGCGTCATAGGAATTCGCAACGAGTTCGACAAGCGCAATGTGTGGATCAGTAATGATATGACCCGCGTGGTCGTGCAGAAAGCGAGGTCCGAACGAGGATGGTGCATCTGAGAATAGATCCAAGTCGTCAGCCATGAATTCTCCGAGTACTCCTCAACACTTTCTGGAAAGTCAAGTGAGTTAGCCCCAAGGAGGTCTCATTGACAATCTTTCCCTCCCCTGGACTCTCGCCAACACATCTTCCACAAGCTCGGCTGTCCGACAGTCAATGTCAATCACTTTCTGGCGCTATGGCCAACCCCGCCAATGCCCGACTTCGTAGCCTATCTACCGCCCCCTCAACATCGCCACCAGCCCCCCAAAAATCGTCATCAGAAACTGCAGGAATGGCGAAATGAAGATCATCAGCACCAGCCAACCGATGAAACTCGCTTTCGGTTGATAGAGTATCATCGGGATCCCGAAGTTGACAAAATCAGTCGCCGGATCGAAGAGCATGACCACGCACCGCCCCCAAATCAAACCCATCCCGACAAACGTGACCGACGCCGTGATCATCGCGTAGATGAGAATCTTTCGCAGACCTAATCGAAGATCAGTGCCTTCCGTTGATACTCTGCTTCCAAGGTACCAACCCACGGGAGCGCCAAATAAGATGCAGAAGATCGGCACTCCCATACCGGCGCCAACACAGAGAACATCAAGGGATATGTAGATCAGTAGGGCTGTGCGTAGTCTGATATTATAAAGGCGGTTCATTCCGGACTGACAATCGCGCCCGTATTGCGTGATCAAGAAGCCGGATAGATCAATGTCGGCAGGCCGATAATGGCGGCGCGATACAAAGTGATGGCATTATCCTTCGGCATCTTTACACTAACCAACGCATCACCAAGATGCCCTGCAATGGTTTGCCGAATATCAACCATCGTGTTTTTCCACTTGGATTCCGGTTTGCCAATGACATCGGTGCGGATATCGAGCACGATATCATCGCTCCATTTCAATTGGAACCGTTCCGGGATCGTCCGCTGCAACAACTCCACCGGAAATGTTGTTGCTTCGCTGACAATCGCCAAAATCGAATCGGAGGTCTTGCTGGTTGCTGCGAAGAGGTACTTGAACAAAATCGGACGCACTACCTTCAGCTCAGAACCGACAAATCGTTCGCTGAACTTCTGCAACTCGGATTCGTCCGTATTCTCCAGCGTCATGGCATAATTCCAGACCGTTGTGCCTTGCAGCTTGATCTCCAACCGGTTGCGCTTGAGGTCGAGCACGAGATACGGTTTGTTCGCCTGCGCCAGCTTCAACTCCGCCTGCAGCACGCGATATTGAATTTCCGCCTGCTGTTGATCCCACTGCTTATCGGCTGATGTTGCCGTCGTGCCCGGTTGTTTCTTTTCCGCACAGGACACAAGCAGCGAAAACGTCAATACTCCGACAAGAAGTCCGCTCAACCTTCCGGCTGAAGTCATCATAGATTGCATAATCAGAATATGTACACCGATGTGCCGATAGGGGTCATTTCCACCAGCTTGTGGAGATCATCAGTGCCTAGGCGCACGCAGCCGTGGGTGACATTGATACCGAGTAGGCGCTCATAGATTGTGCCGTGAATAAAAAATCCATCGCCAAAGCCCATGGCAAAATCACCCATGACATTGCCGTCCATGCGGTCGGCCTCGACTTTGGGGATCGGTTCCCCCGTTTCAATGAACTCCCAATCCGGCTTGCGCCACCAAGGATCTTTGATCTTGTTCTGAATTTTGAACACCCCGCGCGGCGTGTTGAAAACCCACTTGCGCTTCGTTACCGAATCAATCAGCTCACTTCCCGAGCCTGTTGAGCAGACGGCATCAAGGAAAATCGAATCCTCAGTGCGGTAGTATATGCGATTGGCATGGGTATCGATAACGATGTAGGGTTTTAGCGGTTTCAGCTTTGCCAACGATTTCTCGGCATTCCCGAGTTCCTTGCGCGCCAGTTTTTCATCCTTGGGGAAATTCGTAGCCACCGTGTCGACAAGCGCCAGCTTGATTCCCTCAGGTGGCTTCTCTTTGGTGATCGTCATGAATACGACAAGCACTCCGACCAGAAAGGCAATCGGCACTATGACAAAAAAGAAAACTTTTTTCATGGCCATTGATCCGACTTACGAACGATGGTGACTTGCGTCCCGACTGATACATACTGCATGAGGTGATCCATATCCTTATTCGTAAGTGCTACGCAACCCTGGGTCCAATCTTTGTTCTTTCCACCCTCGCCGTGAATTTCGATCCAGTCGCCGATACGTGCTCGCGTGGATATTATACCTTTCGCCTTGTTCTCGGCAAATCTTTTTCTGTCCGCGGCATTGGGGTAGTTGATCAATAGCGCTTTGTAGAATTTGCTGCCGCGCTGGCGTGCCGAAGTCACTTCGTACATTCCTTCCGGGGTGGCGGCATCACCGGAGAACAACTTCTGCCGCGAGGAATTGTAGCCCAACTCACAGCCATAAGTGTGGATAAGCCGGCCACCTTTGATTAAATAGGTGCGGTGAGCCGCCTTATCGACAATCAGAGCGTATCCGTTGCTCGCGCGCGACTGATCGAGAGTCTGTTGCACCCATCGCCGCCAAATGCCAATTTTCTTCGCCTCGTCGTCCGCATGAGCTTCAAGCACTTTCCCAAGATGAGTCAGGAAGTTGCGTGCCTTAGCCATTGAAACCCGCGCGTCTTCATACTCCCCCTTGTTGATTAGCCCCTCAGCGATTTGAATATCGAGGTCCGCTCGCATCCAGTAGTCTTTGACATTAAAACCCGCCAGGGAACCGTTTAGAGCTTCTAACCATTCAGCGAGTTCACCCTTCATGTCCTGTAACTCGTTGCCTGCCATTGTCTGCATGGTCGCAATGCTATCGAGAGTCTTGCCCTCCGCTTGCACGGCCAGCGCAGCCGCCAACTTCAGAAGGGAATCCGCCTTCTCATAACTACGGAACGGCGCCAGGTGGCCATTTTGTCGCGCCAACTCCATCCATCCACTTTGTAGGAGTTCCTCGGCGTTGCGATAGGTCTGTTCGGCATAGCGAATCGCCCCGGACGATTCAGCATGTTCCAGCGCATCCTTGGCGTTTTGCAGCCGAGCAACAGGTGCGTCTTCACATCCGGCGCCGGACAACGCTAAAATCGTCAGCAGCAAGATAACTAGTACAACAGTCTTAGGTGAGAAAGTCAACGTTGATCCCCGCGAAATCAAGTTGTCAGTAAGTAGCGTTAAACAAATTGGGGGGCGTCAGCGAAGACCGACGTCCCCCACAGTAAACTGTATAACTACGAGGTAGTTATCCTACTACTTCTTGCCGCCTTTTTTCTTGGCAGCCGCAGTAGCGATCTCATTCATAATGCCTTGGGTTCTCGACATCACTGATTCGAACTTCGACTTGGCAGCCAGGAACTTGCCACCATTGAAATCGGCTTCAGCTTCAGTATAAGCGGAAGCAAGACCCATCAGGTCGTTCTTGATCAGTTCGAGATCGGCCTTGTTGTCCTTGCCCTTAGGAGCCTTCTCCCAGGCAACGTTAGCGGAATCGATTGCGGCCTTAACGGTGGCCATCATCGCCATCACCTGCTGACGCACGCGCTCTCTCTCAGCCTTGGCATCCTCGGTGACCTTGTTGGCAATACCTTCGACGCGGATGAAAGCATCCTTTGACTTGCCATAGCTACGGAACAGGGAGAACTTGCCATCCTGTTCGGTCTTCATGGCGTTGGCGGCGTTCATACTGTCAGAGACCATCCGGAACTGCTGCGGAACATACTGCTCAGCTTCAGCAGCTCTTGCGGCATCGATAGAGGCCTTCGCAGCCGCCATCTCCGCCTCCGGCGGTTTGCTGCAACCCGCTATCGCCAGTAAACCGATGGCGATGAAGGCTAACAACAATGCTTTCTTCATAGAGTGACATCCTTTCTGCTCCTGCCAGTAACGGGTGAAAAAAAAGGACACGCGAAAGCTTCGTAGCTCACACCCATCCCGAACAGGAAAATTCGTGTTTTACTTTGTTTTTCTTACCAATTACGGACTCGCTTTGAACCCGTGCTTTCCTTTCGCTTTTTTGGTTACGCACCGTTCCTGAAATGGTCGTAACCCCTCGCATAATCCCTTCCCGAAGCCGACTAATATATCGGACACTATACGCTTGTCAACATTTTTTTTATGACTTTTTTTACCGATTTTGTTGCGCGTAACTTATTCTGACATTTGCCGGTAAAGCGCTCATAAGATGCTGTTGGGCAATGCCTTAGAAATCGCTTACTGATCTGCCCCGTTATCGGTTTCGTTCAACACCGGCTCACTAAGGTCTGTTGATTTTTGTCAAACACTTTGTGTCTTCTTTCTCAAACCGTGGCTCTACGGCGATCGGCGACGGATCACAAAACCGCTCCTAACGCAGCCAAAGGAAGCGATGATCTCCGCTTTGTCGGCATTTGCTACCGTGTCTTGGGCATGCGAGACGGCCAGCCAGTTGGGACTGAGAAAATGGAAACGCCCCAGCCGAGGAAACGACTGGGGCGCCGAGTTTCGTATCCAATTCGGATTTCCCGGAACGTCAACTTCGCGCTACGCTACTTCAAAAGCAGCATCTTGCGCGTTTCGCTGAAGTCACTTGCCTTAATCCGGTAGAAATACACACCTGATGCCACCGTAGCGCCATCAGCGTTGTTGCCATCCCAGATCACACGCTTGGTCCCGGCCGTCACGGCCTCCGACACGAGCGTTCGAACCTTGCGACCAACGATGTCGTAGACTTCAAGCGTTACCTGTCCCGATCTCGGCAGAGTGAATTCGATAGCCGTGGACGGGTTGAAAGGATTCGGATAGTTCTGTGACAGTGAATAGGCCGTCGGCATATTTCCGGCATCGATTTCCTCTACTGCCAGTGCCGCGCTGGTTGTACAACTGCGGGCGTCGCTCCAAGAGCCCCAACCGCACGTGCCGTAAGCCCGAACGCGCCAGTAATAGCGGATTCCAAAGCCAAGGTCATAGGTACCGAACTGCGATGCCACCATCTGCTCGTCCACCAGCGGACTGACACACGTGACTGTGTCGTCAATCTGGAATTGGTACTTGCTGGCCGTGGCCACGGTATCCCAATCAAATGATACCGGCATTGACAAAATGGTATCGCCGTCATGGGGGGTCGCCAAAACCGGAGCTCCGACCATGTAGCAGGTTTTGAACCAGCTCGAGTCGCTCCAATTTCCCCAGCCGCAGCCATTGTAAGGGCGTACGCGCCAATAGTACTTGGTGCCTGCCGTCAGCCCCAGAATTTCCTGACTGGATGGCGTGACTAGGCTGTCGATCACCGTGCTGAGGAAATTGGAATCATTGTCGACCTGAACGCGGTATGACAAAGCCCCGGCAGCATCACTCCAGTTCAGAGTAATCGGTTGAGTTTGACCACTGTCCCCATCCGCCGGCGCGATCAGGGTCGCAGGGTCAGGCACATTGCAGACTGCGGTTGTGAAATTGTAGATACTACTCCAGGCGCTGGTAGCACAGCCACTGGCTGCGCGGATGCGCCAGAAGTATTTTGTGCTCCCCGCCAACTCCGATACGGTGTCGATGGAGACCGTACGATGATGATCAACCACCCCACCAACAAAACCGGAATCCGTGTCAACCTGAACCTGATAATACGATATGCCGCCAATGTCGTTCCAATTCAGCGCAATCGGTTGCGCGACGTCCACGGCATCATTGGCCGGAAATGTCAGCGTTGGCGTCGCGGGTGCGGTGCAGACCGTAACCGTGCGTACCGTACTCCAATCGCCCCAATTACAGGCATTTTTCGCGCGCACCCGCCAATACTGCGGCAGACAGTTGTCGGTCAGCACAATCGAAACCGAATGTGTCGGCGGTGTAAACCCCAGGTCAGTCTCAGGACTGGTAAAATCCGAATTGTTGTCCACCTGCATTTGGTAGTTGGTAGCGCC
>CAIYYT010000182.1 GCA_903930455.1 uncultured bacterium
AGTCGGAAGCGCAATCTCTCTTTCGAACGCTCCCGTTAGGCTATACAGCTTCACAATTGAATAGGCGTTGTGAAAATAAGTCAGCACCAGTCGCCGATTAACACAACTAATTCCTTGCAGCGGGTCGTTAGCCTCGGGAATGAGTCCCTTCCAATTTTCAAGGCGGGGGTCGTTCATGTCGGCAACCATGACCTTGAAATTGGGAGCGTTTTCGCGAGTAAGAATGAAAACTCTGTCTTCGACAACCAGGGCAGTGTACGAAGACGCAAAACCGGTGACTATCGGCTTGAAACCATCGCGCTTGACCAGGTCCATATAGTACAGTTCGTTGGTCTGGCCGGTCCCCGCATACACTGTTACGATCAGGTAACGACTGTCCTCGGATGTACCGACCCCAATTCCCAGTTCTTTTTGTTCAGGTCGTTCGTATACCGGCGAATCAGTAGATGTTTCAGTGCCCATCCTGTGGTAATAGAGCCGTTGATAGTAGTTCTCATCGCCGGCAGGTACCGTCCCCTTGACGGGATATCGCGTGTAGAAAAATCCGCTGTTGTCTTTTTCCCAGGCAACGGAAGTGTACTTGCAGCGCGTAATCTCCAACGGCAGCACTTCGCGAGTGTTGACATTCATCACATGCAGCGTTGCATCTTCCGACCCGGAGGCCGAGACTCCATAGGCGATCATGGTGCCGTCGTCGGAAATGGAGGTCCAGTCCATCGCCAGCGTGCCATCGGTGGAGAAAGTGTTCGGGTCAATCAACGTGCGTGGCTCGGCATCAAGCCGATCCCTAAAATAGAGTACCGCTTGGTTCTGCAAACCGGAGTTCTTATTGAAGAAATAGCGCGAACCGTGTTTCGATGGCGCCGATGAGCTTGGATAATTCCACAGTTCGGCTAGGCGTTTCTTGATTTCCTCACGGTACGGCAGGGAATCCAGTGAAACTCTGGTCAGCGCGTTTTGAGCGTCGGTCCATTTCCCCACTTCCGGATCAGCGCTTGGTTCCAGCCAGCGGTAGGGATCAGATACCGATACTCCGTGGATTGTGTCAATGACGTTCACAGTACGGGTCGGCGGGTAATCGAGTCTTCCGTTTTCAGCCATGACACCGCTTGGCGCTGTTGCAACCAACGTCAGTGCCAGCCAGAGGGTAAATGCCGTTGCTTTCTTCATGACTTGACTCCTTGAGTATAAGGTGTTCCGAGCGCGCCAAGGCGCCACACCCAACAAATGGAATGAGTAAGGGCTTCAGACTGCCGTCCCTGGCGACAGGCATTTGCGGCGAACAAACCTCAGAAGACATGTCAACCTGCAAGCTGCCGGCAATGCTCTCCTTAGGTCCATCCTGCCTTGAATGACATAAACCATCACTTCATATACCAATGCACCACCAATTGTTCAACAATAACATATACAAATTAGCTAAGGTGATTGTTTAGCTTGCTGCCACTCTCTCTGGAACCGTTCAATCGGCTTCGTTTCACCCAACACAACCAGGATTTGCCCCTTCTCAAGGGCACCGTCGTTTAGAGATTCTCAACCTGAACGCCGTATCTATCCTCCAGAGTCTCCAGAAACGCGAACGAAGGGCTTTTAGGAAGCGTTCCGGCTTTGACCTTTCGTTTGTATTCTTTCAAAGCGTTCACTTGATCAGGAAAGTAGCGCAGGAAGGCCGGATCAAGAGTGATGATTGCCCCGAAGGGCGCACTCATTATCGAATTCCATTCCTCGAACGGAGTCGTGGCGATTGCCACCCTGAGGTAGACCAGCATCGCTAGGTTCAATTTGGACTCATGCCCGGGCCGGCCGCGTGTTCCAGTGACCTGCCGGTAGTGGGCAACCTGCTTATCCACGAGCCCAAAGACATCCACAATCGTTACCGTGGGTCCCGCAGCGAAACCGAGATAGCCGATGTTCCCGATGGCGATCACGAGTGGATATTGAGTCCGCTCCTGTAACTGTCTTAGTTGCAGTCCGAGTTGATACCAGTTGTGACTGACGGGCTCCTCGAATAGCGCACGGTAAGCCGGATGATACAGATCGTATTCCTGTCGTTCGTCCGCAATGAAACCTCGCCTCTGTGGAGCATTTATGGGAAACAGGACGAACATGAGAGTACCGAGCAAAAGGATCATTCCAACCAACCTCAAGCGACTCTGTGACTGAATCAAGTAATTGAGCGAATCGGACAGCAACATAACCAGGATTACCATTGATGGCAGCAGGAATCGGTAAGCCATAAAATCGCCACCGAGCCGCACTACGTAAAGTGCCAGTAGTGCTGCCTGCGCAAGCATCACGTACCTGCGGGGGCTGCCAAAAGCCTGAGAGCGAAATCTCCGGCTGACGGCGATCAGGCCAATCCAGCCGACCAACGCCAGCAACAGGATTGGTGAATAGTGCCAGAAATGCAGGAAGTACCTGATTCCTTGGCTCCAGTAGGAACCGAGACCATCCTTGGCATAGTATGTGTTTGGGAAAAAAGCGCCGTAGTACAGCCAGCGGAAAACGTGATAACCGCCGACAAGCAAGGTTAGCGGCAGTGACAACCGCAAGATGTCGCGCCACGTCTGACGAATGTGCTCCCGCCGCTTCAGTACATACAAGCGTGTCACCTGCCAAGCGAGGACTACATAGAATGATAGTATCAGTAGCACCAACTCCGGTCGTGTCAAGTATAGCAATGCCAGCAGGGTTCCGTGGAGAATCGGTTTGCCCAATAAATCATGCTTCAGGTACGACTGATAGAACCACACCAGCAGCAGACAAACCAGAGGGAACTCCAGGCCACTGACACTAAAATCGCGGAAGCCGGTATGTATTAGCAGTAGCACCAACGCCAACGGAAGCGCCACGACATTCCCCTTGCCGTCCTTGCTGTAAAACGTAAGCAGGATCAGAGATGCCACAGTCAGACCCAGACTTAGCAGAAGCGCACCAGCGCGGATGGGAATCCCCAGCG
>CAIYYT010000183.1 GCA_903930455.1 uncultured bacterium
CGCAGTGTTACGTTCCAACTTGTCCCGTCTCTCGGTCGTGGCGCTGACAATCTCTAATACTCTGATCGCGCCGGAGACAACGACCGGTGGAATCGTATTCGAGAAAAGATACGGTCTGGCTTTCTGTCGGCACATCTCGACGATCTCGCGGCGACCGGATACGCAGCCACCGGAAGCGCCACCGAGCGCCTTACCCAATGTCGTCGTAATGATGTCAATCTTGCCCATCACCCCGCAGTGTTCCTGCGTGCCGCGACCTGTTTTGCCAATAAAGCCGCTGGCGTGTGAGTCATCGAGAAAAACCATCGCATTGTACTTCTCCGCCAGCTCAACGATCTTATCAAGTTTCGCCAGATCGCCGTCCATGGAAAACGACCCGTCGGTGATGATCAGTCGCAACCGCGCGTTCTGATGAAGCTGCAGCTTCTCTTCCAGGTGTCCCATGTCGGAGTGTTTGTAAGTATCCTGCTGCGCCTTGCAGAGCCGCATACCGTCGACGATTGACGCATGTACCAGCCGGTCGGCGATCATCACGTCCTGATCGGTGAGCACCGCCTCGAAAACACCGGCGTTGGCGTCCATGCAGGATGGGAATAGTATCGTGTCTTCGGTACCGAGAAACTCGGTCAGCTTCTTTTCCAACTCCTTGTGGATGTCCTGCGTGCCGCAGATAAAGCGGACGGATGACATACCATAGCCACGCCGGTCCAGACCTTTGCGCGCCGCCTCGACGACGTCAGGATGTGATGACAGCCCGAGGTAGTTGTTAGCGCACATATTGATGACTTTCTTCCGGGTCGCTCCCATCGGGAATTCGACCTCGATGTCGGAACCCTGAGACGAGCAGATAATCCGCTCCTCTTTGAAAATTCCGCCGGAACGCATTGCATTGAGTTCCTGCTTGAATATCTCGCGAACGTTTTCTTGAAATGCCATAGTCTGCCTATTTAACGTTGAACTCCTTCAACAGTTCGATGATGTTGTTCACCGAGTCAAAGGCCTTCGGTGTGGCTTTGGCATCGGGAATTTGGATGTTGTATTTATTTTCGAGAAACCGCTTGAGCGACACCATCGAAAACGAATCGACGATTCCGCCCGAAATTAACGGAGTCGTGTAGGTCACGTCGATGTCATCCCCTTCCTCGACGTACTCCTTTTTAACGTAAGTCAGGATTATGTCTTTGATCTCCGGCATTTACTGCTCCTTCTTTTCATTCCCGCGGAAGCGGGAATCTATTTGTATTATCAACTAGTCATTTTCCAGAGTTGAAGTGTCGCCGATTTCCTCGCCCCATTCTTTGGCGCGCAGTACCCGGCGCATAATTTTGCCCGACCGCGTTTTGGGTAGTGATCGCACGAATTCGATCTCTTGCGGCATCGCCAATGCCGAGAGTTTTTTGCGGACGAAGTTCATGATATCCAGATCAAGATCCTTGGATGGTTCATAACCCGGCTTTAGTGCGATAAACGCCTTCACCACTTCCATATTGACCGGATCGGGTTTGCCGACCACAGCCGACTCCGCGACTGCGGGGTGCTCCAACAGCGCCGATTCAATTTCAAACGGCCCGACCAAATGCCCCGCTGTATTGATTACGTCATCATCGCGCCCGACGAACCAGAAATATCCCTCTTCGTCAATACTGGCGCGGTCGCCGGAAATGTACCAGCCGTTCTTGAATTTCGATCTGTATGTCTCGACGTTGTTCCAGTAAGTCCGGAACATCGACGGCCATCCGGGTTTGATCGCGATCAGGCCGACAATTCCGGCTTTGGTGATTGGCTCAAACGTCTTGAGATCGACGACTGTCGCGGTAATACCGGGGAACGGTTTGCCCATCGAACCCGGTTTGATTTTCATGCCGGGGTAGTTTGAGATCATCATGCTGCCGGTCTCGGTCTGCCAGTAAGTATCAAGAAACGGCAAGCCGAAAACCTTTTCCGACCAAATCACGGCTTCCGCATTTAGCGGCTCGCCAACTGAGGCGAGATGACGCAGCGACGACAAGTCGTGCTTTTTGACCGGTTCCTCGCCTTCTTTCATCAGCGACCGAATCGCCGTCGGCGCCGAATACCAGACCGTAATTTTGTGCTTCTCAATGAACCGGTACCAGGCGCTAGCTTCAAACCCCGAATCCAGCACACATTGCGTGACTCCGTTTGCCCAAGCGCCGATTATGCCGTATGAGGTTCCGGTCACCCAACCCGGATCTGCTGTGCACCAATAGATGTCATCATCTTTTAGATCGAGAACGTACTTGGCCGTGATATACTGCGAAATCAGCGAGTAGTGCACGTGCTGCGCCCCCTTGGGTTTGCCGGTTGTACCCGAAGTGTAATGCAGCACCGACGGAGTCTCCGCCTTCGACGGATAGATATCGAAATGCTCGACGCGCTCCGCTTTGTCCATGTGGAACGCAAGCTCCCCTTCGCGCAGCGGCCTGCTGCCATCATCATCAACGACGATTACGTGCTTAAGCGAAGGCATGTCCGCCATGATGTTTCTGACTTTCGCTAAATGTTTCCGCTGCGTAAATATCGCCGATGTCTGGGCATCCGCCAGCCGCGTGACCAACGATTCGGAGCCGAAGGCCGAAAACAGGGGCTGAGCAATGCCCCCCATCTTGAGAATGCCGAGAAAGCCGAAGTACAACTCCGGGACCTTGTCCATAAACAGACAAATCCGGTCCCCCGGCTTCAGCCCGAGTTTCTGGAGATAGGTGGCAATCGTATTGGTCAGAACCCGCATGTCATTGAAGGTATACCTGCGTTCTTCGCCGGCGTAGTTCTCCCAGATCAATGCGAGCTTATCTTTTTTGCCCATCCGACAGATGCGGTCGGTACAATACTCACCGATGTTGATGACGTTCCCGTCTTTGTATTCGAGTTCTTGCTCGGATATTGCCCAAGTGAAGGTCTTGACCCTGTCTTCGTAGCTTCCGATATTTGTCATTCACTTACTCCGATTTGTTGGCTCCACCAAGAATCAGTCAGAAGCGCCCACTCCCGACGCACAGTCAGGTAATATATCGATGCTGACTTGCCAGAGCAAGTACTTGCAGCGCGCGGACCGTGTTTTGTGAAATATTTCACTAATGATGACGCCGGCGATCTGGCGGATGCTATCGCTTTCGTATCTTGATGCTAACGCTCAGCTTGCGAACGGGTTCTCGTCGGCGCTAGGACCGTAAATAGACGGAATCGGTACTTCAAGCATTCGCAAGAAGACGGAGAGTTGACCGCGGTGGTGAATCCAGTGGCTAAGCATTAACGACCGTACCCAGGCGATTCTGGGAGCGGACATAATCTCCTTGCCGTCCTGAGAGAATTTCCAGTTCGCCTGTGCCTTTTCATCACTCAGGCCGGTGAGAAACTGCTTGGCTGATTCAACGCTCTTGTCATGCAACGCCAGAATGTCGGCAGTGGTTTTAACCTCCGGAGGCACATACTTGAATTCCGCGAAATCGATGCCGTCAGGTGCGAGCATCTGAGCAAAGATGCCGGGAGTCTCGGCGACGTGTGATGCCAGCCGTCCGAGGGACATCGATTTGGGATGTGGTTGCCATTCGAATTTGCCCTCGGGTACGCGTTCAAGCAAACGGCGAGTGATAGCACCTTCACGTTCGAGTTCTTTGATAAAGGGGGCAGTAATCTGAGACATGTTGAATCCTTTCCTGAATCTTACCAGATTTGTACGTGTGAGCAAGCGGAAGTTGCATCGCATTTGGAGGAAATGTGACTATGACATCAGATAGAACAATTGGCAGATACAAACACCGGGCATGGATACCATGCCCGGCGAGAGATGATTTGCTCGGTGAGTTTACGGAACCCTGTTGGTTGGAATGGGCTCTTCTATTGCTCCTGCTTTGGCTCCTCGGGTGCAGCCGCAGGCGCGTCAAGCTGCGAGTGATTCCTCATCGCAGCCCGTTCTTCGGCAGTAGGAGCATTGACGGTCTCCAATCTGACATCCTCGAAACCCTTGCGCTTTGCCACTATCCGATAGGAAAACGATACGTTGCTGTTACCGCCTTGCAGTTCTTTAACATCAAAACCGGCCGTGCTCTTGGTGACGTAGACGCCCTTGCAGTCTCCCTCCAATTGCACAAACACCTTCATCGGATGCGCGTCATCGATAGTGACAGTTTGC
>CAIYYT010000184.1 GCA_903930455.1 uncultured bacterium
ATTGTAGAAGGCGAGGATATTGTAGGAATCGGATAGACCGGCGTACGCTCGCGCATAACCCGGATCAAGATCGATCACCTGCTTGAAGTATTCCATCCCCTTCTGCAATCCCCCCTGATATCGCTTATTCCAGAAATAGCGTCCCTTGAGATAGAGATTGTAAGCCTCCAATATCTCGGTCGGTTTCGCGACCAACGGCTTGCGCTTGTCACCGGTTAATCGCACCTTCAAGCTGCCGGAAATCGCTTGCGAGATCTCCTCCTGAATCGCAAAGACGTCCTCTATGTTCCGATCGAAGCTTTCTGCCCACAGATGATAACCATCCGCCACGTTCACCAACTCTGCCGTTATGCGAATTCGATTACCGGCCTTACGCACGCTTCCTTCCAGAATGTGGTCGACGTTTAGCATCTTGCCGATCAGGCGAATATCCTGACTCTGCCCTTTGTACTGAAACGCCGAAGTGCGCGCTGCGACACGCAGTCCCCCTGCTCGTGTCAGTGCGTTAATGAGTTCCTCGGCAATGCCGTCACAGAAGTACTCCTGGTCCTTTTCCGGACTCATGTCGACAAAGGGGAGAACAGCCACCGAGGCCTCTCGCGCCGACTCTGGACGGGAATCAACGCCCGGTAAACCGGTCTTTTCCGCAGCCTGCCCTAGATCGACAAGGAGTTCCGCCATTTGCTGGTAGCGTTCGAGCCGGTCTTTTCTTAAAGCACGATCGATGATCCCTTGTATTCGTGGTAGCTCGTCTCTGAGGCGCTTCGGGAGCGGCTCCGGTTCGGTGTTAACGATCGCGTAAATGATCGTAGCCTCATATTCTCCGGTGAACGGCAGCGTGCCTGTCAACATCTGATAGAGAACCACGCCGAGCGAGAAGATATCCGAGGCCGGAGTGATTGAACCCCCGGTCAACAATTCGGGGGCCATGTAGCTGATTGTGCCAGCCGTCGATTCCGATGAACTGGGCAGGTCGGAGTCCTGCGCTTTCGCCAGTCCAAAATCGAGCAGTCTCACTCTGCCCTTATCGTCAATTATGATATTGGCAGGCTTGATGTCGCGATGGATAATGCCCCCTTCATGTGCCGTAGTCAGACCATGACAGATCTGGCACACAATCTCTATAGTACGCTCTGGGGGCAATGGCCCACGGGCCAGAATCTCGCGTAGCGACTGGCCTCGGATATACTCCATGGCGATATAGGGACGACCCTGATGCTCGCCGACCTCGTAAATCGTGACGATGTTCGGATGGTTCAGCTTGGCGGCAGCCTGCGCTTCATGTTGGAATCGCTCTCGGCAGTCGGCGCTGGCGGCCATGTGCGTTCCCAAGAACTTCAGTGCCACTTGCCGGACCAACTGCTCATCCTCCGCCAGATACACCTCACCCATCCCGCCCGCGCCGATCTTCTCAACGATCCGATAGTGGTTGATGACCGTGCCTTTTGACAGCACCGTCACCGCTTGTGTCTTGTCGTCGTCAGGTGTCAGCATATCTGCTCTGCCGTTCACGGCTCCAATTTCATTTTCTTCAGCAACGCAATGAACCTGGGATCCGTACGAAGGCTATCCCAAAGCGGTCTCGTCTTCAAATTCAGGAGCGCAACATCCCGTTGTTGGTAAGCTCTTTCAAGCCACTCAAATGCCTTGTTGGTATCCCCAAGTCCGTAGTACACAGTCGCGACATACACCGACACGCAATCTCCTTGTTTGTCAAACTTGAGCAATTCATCGAGTATGGACACGGCCTCTGCTTTCTTTCCAGCCAGTGCATACAAGTACCCGAGGATTGATATTTCCGAAGGATCACGCCCAACAATAGCTATCTCCTTTTGATACTCCACTATCGCCAGACCGCGTTGCCCCTGCATCTCATATAGGTCGCCAAGATTCCCATATGTCCACGGAAAATTCGGATCGAGATCTATCGTCTTCTTGAATTGATCAAGTGCCTCATCATATCGCTTCATCCAGCTAAATATAATGCCAGCATTCATGTTGATTACGAGGGAGAGCGAATCAAGTTCCTGGGCTCGTCTTATCTCCGCAAGAGACTCATCAAACCTACCAAGATTTCGGAGAGAATTGGAATACCAATGGTGGGCTGTTGGATAGCCCGGATCGAGTGCGATTGCCCGTTTGAATTCACTTTCTGCACCTGCCCAATCCCACTCATAGTCGCTCTTAATCAATCCCAATACAGCACGGGCTTCTGCGAGCGTAGGATCAAGCTGTAGTGCTCTTCTTGCTGCAGCCTCTGCCTTAGGTATCATCTCCCTCGAGGGGATACGGGTGAAAGACGGAAGCAGGCTGCATGTGGCAGCCAATCCAGCATATGCCTGAGCATACCCCGGGTCTTTATCAATCGCCTGGTTGAAATAGCCGATTGACCTTTGGAGATCAGGTGCCGTCCGTTTATTCCAAAAGAACCGGCCTTTGAGATAAGCTTGATACGCTTCAAGATTCTGCGTCGGCATCGCTTGCAGGGCTGTGTTTTCCGGCTTAAGCAGCGTGATGTTCATCGCCTCGGCAATCCGGGTGGCAATGTCTGCCTGCAACGCAAAAATATCTGTCAGTGGTCGCTGATACGTTTCTGCCCAAAGATGCGTATCGTCTGACGCTCGGATCAATTGTGGGAGAATCCGCACCCGGCTTGCATCACCACTCTTGTCCCAGCGAATGGTCCCTTCCAGGATGTAGTCGACGCCAAGCTCCGTGGCGATCTGCCGAAGATTCTTGGTTGTTTTCTTGTACAACATTGTACTGGTACGAGAGATCACACCCAGTTCACGAATCGTTGCAAGCTTGCCGGTTATCTCATCAGTGATGCCATCAGCAAAGTACTCATCGTCAGGCGAGCCGAGATTCTCAAACGGTAGCACCGCCAGCATCTTACGCTGAGAGCCTGGTGTGACGATTGGGAGTTGACTTGTTGCTTTCAAGGCCATGAGGTCGCTGATGATATCAGCAGCTGTCTGGTATCGGATTGCAGGATCTTTCTGCAGCAGCTTGGACACGATCCGTTGCAATTCATCGGGGACACTTGCCTTGTATCGCGCCAGCGGTTCAGGGGTCTGCTGCGCTATTGCATTCATTGTCGCAGCCGGAGTCTCAGCCTTGAAAGGCGATTTACAGCTGATCAACTCATACAGCACGACACCGAACGAGAAGAGGTCTGAGCGGTGATCTGTCGATTTGCCCTGCACCTGTTCTGGAGACATGTAGCCGATAGTGCCGAGCGTCGAACCCTCTTTGGTCAGCTTGTCGGCGCCGGCTACCGAGGCCAGTCCAAAGTCGACCAGCTTGGCGCGTCCCGATTGGCTGACGAGGATGTTGGCGGGCTTGATATCACGATGAGTAATGCCGGACTTGTGCGCTTCCTGCAAACCCTCGCAGATCTGCAGGGACAAATCGATCACTTTGTCGAGTGGGCAATCACCTTGTTTGATTAGCTCGCTGAGAGGTTGTCCCTCGACTTGCTCCATCGCGAAGAAGGGACGACCGTTGAACTCACAGACTTCATAAATTGTGACGATGGTAGGATGATTCAGCTTCGCAGCCGCTTGCGCTTCACGTTTGAACCGTGCCCGGCAATCGGCGTCTTGACAGAGATGTAGGGAAAGGAACTTGAGGGCGACCATCCGATTGAGTTCAGTGTCCTCGGCCAGATACACCTCTCCCATCCCACCGGCGCCGATCTTTTCGACGATCCGGTAGTGCCCAACTAAGGTGCCCTGAGACAATACGGCTACTGACCTGGTCTTGTCGCTGTCGCTTTGGTCGTCTTTCACAGGTTGCCCTCCCGCAACCGCATATGTCGGATGATTTATCTCATTCAAGATAGGACAAAACTAACCGCGCAACAAGCCTAAAACCTTCTCCGACAACAATCTTCTTTCTGGTCATCGCTGGTTACTAACTCCCCTGCCGTGGATAGCTGATAACCGTCTTCAGACCGAGCAAAATCGGATACTGTGTTGCGTTGTATCTGCTATCCCGTTGTGCAGCACCGATCAGCGGATGCTGTGAGATAGTTGGCATCGCGGTTGCTCTATGTATGCCTGTAATGAAACGAACCGTTGTCAGAGAGGTCGAAACGATGTCCAACACAGTTTTCATAACCGGAGCCACCGGCAATATCGGCGGCAAACTCTTGATCACGATTTTGGACAAAGATCCTGATACCAAAATCATCGCTCTCATCAGAGGCGAGTCGGTTTCAGCGGCTCGGAGTCGCCTTGAACAGGCGTTGCGCGTTCTCGCCCCCGAGTTTGACATCGCTGCCATTAGCAGTCGAGTGCGGGTGATCTGTGGTGATATCACCCAGCATCAGCTTGGCCTGTCGGACACCGCCTTTAACAAACTGGCATTGGAAGTCACCCATATCATTCACTCCGCTGCCAGCATCCAGTTTACACTCCCGCTCGATTGCGCCCGGCAAGTGAATTTTGTCGGTACAGTCAACGTCATGCGTTTGGCCCGGCGCGTCGCCGAAATTGGGCAGCTTCGCAACGCAGCCTATATAAGCACCGCCTATGTTTGTGGGGATCGTGATGGCTGGATTTACGAAGATGAGTCCGTCGCGCCGCAGCAATTTTCGAATACCTACGAACAAACCAAGTATGAGGCCGAGCAGTATGTTCGCACTCTGATGCCAACGCTGCCAATCACGATTCTGCGCCCCAGCATCGTTGTTGGTGACTCGCAGAGTGGTCGCACTTTGACTTTCAATGTGCTTTACTCGCCCCTCAAGTTCATCTATAAGGGCATCATTCGTGCTCTGACCTGTGATCCGGCGACACCGCTGGATGTTGTCCCTCTCGACTACGTTGCCAGCGCAACGCATCACATTTTGTTCCGCACCGAACCAACTGGCAAGACTTTCCACATCGTTGCTGGCGCAACTGCCGCGCCTGCAGTTGGAAGTGTTGTGCGCCACTTCCTGAACTACTTGGGACAGAACCTTACTGGCGTAAACGGAAGAGTGCCGTCTCTCGATCAATCCAGCGACGGAAAGATCACGGGGAATCCACGAACGCTGCAGTTGATGGCCGTCTTCGATCCCTATCTGAAAGTTACGCGCCATTTCGACAATGCCAACACACTGACCGCCTTGTTGGGAAGTGGCATCACTCTGCCGCCATTCGCCGGCTACTTCGACCAGCTTCTGGACTACTGCTTCGCCGTCAATTGGGGAAGAACACTGAGGCATGCCGCATAGGCAGGCTATGAGGATATGAAGATGCGTGCCAAGGTCATCATTAACTCGAAAGCGGGCAGAGGCCGTTCACAGCGGTTGCGGGAGTTCCTTCGCAAAGCACTCGGTTCTGACTGCGAGTCGATTGAGTCTACTACGCATGCCGGCCATGCCACGATAATCGCACGTGATGCCTGCCGGAATGGATTCGATACGATTGTGGTTGTTGGCGGGGATGGCACCATCAATGAGGTCGTAAATGGTGCCATTGGCGCCGACGTGGCCATAGGAATTGTGCCGACAGGCACTGCCAACGATTTGGCTCGTCATCATCATATTCCTTCAGACCAGAAGTCTGCCTGCAAACTGATACTGCAGCGACACTGCCGTTATCTTGACGCCATTCGCGTTAATGGCTGGCACTATCTTACGGTTGCCGGTCTCGGTTTGCCTTGCGGAGCGGTGGAGGAAGTCGAGTTTCTCAAACACCAAAGCGCCGCAAGCAGAGCGTTTGCCCGTCTCCTTGGCAGCAAGTTGTATCTGCTCGCGCTGGCCCTTGCCTACAAACGGAGCACGCGAGAAGGTTTTGGCCTGCGCATTAGCTCGGGTCAGACGACATGGCTGGGTGTGGCATTTTCTGTGATTGTGGCCAATCAGCCATTTCTTGGCCACAGCTTTTGCGTGTCACCGTTGGCTTCAAATGATGATGGACGACTTGACCTCTTTACGATCACCGATACTCATAATCGCCAACAGATCTTCAAAACTGTCCTGTCAACCGTCACCGGTGGACCGGAAGACCCTGACAACGTCGTACGCCTGCAGACATGTCACCTCACGATTGAAGCGTCCGAAGCATTGCCGATTTTTGCTGATGGCGAGCTTCATGGCAGCAGTAAGTCCTTCGACTTTCAGGTCGTGCCGCATGCGGTCAGACTGATCGTTCCCCGCGAGGAAGGAGTCTGATATGCTGGAGCAATTGTCCCTGGCAGTCACAGGGCTGTTTACGGCGGGCGCTACGATGATGGCGATCTCGCACCGCATACGTGTCTGCGATAACGTCAGACGCCGCGACGACTGGATTAAGTATGGCGTTTATGCTGCAATCATCGTAAGCATGTTGTTGGCGGCATACATCAGCCGCTGGCTGTTGGCAGCAATACTGCTGGCCATTACGGTCGTCGGCTCCATTGAGCTAAAACGCGAGCTGCCGTGTGGGTTCATAAATCCGACGCTGCTCGCGCTGCCGGCCGGTCTTTTAGTCAAATTATCACTCGGACACTTGTTGCTCTCGTTGCGGGGCGATTGGTTTGCCTCGTTTGCGTTCGTCTTCCTGCTCGTCTCAATCAACGACAGCTTCGCGCAACTATGGGGAAGATTGCTTGGTCGCCATAGACTCTGGCCGCGCCTGAGTCCGGGCAAGACCATTGAAGGTCTGATAGGTGGCTCGCTAACAACAGTAGCAAGCGCGGTGGCGCTGGCGCCCCTGATTCATGGCCTAACAGAGACCCAGGCTGCGTGTTTGGGGTGTGCCATCGCCGCCGCCGCTACCATCGGTGATCTGTTTTTCTCGCTGATAAAGCGAACTCTCATCATCAAGGATTTCTCCGGACTCCTGCCGGGACATGGAGGCGTCTTTGATCGTTTTGATAGTCTGATCGTCGCCGCGCCGGTCGCCTACTGGCTGGGACGATTGCTGGGAATCTGAAAGGAGAAATGACGTGAAAAAGTATCTCTATTATGCGCCCCACATCCTGACTCTGATCGGGTTGGGTTTCGCCGTATTCGCGATGATGTCGATACTGAGCGGCAACTATGTCGCCGCGGCGCGTTTTAGTCTGCTGGTTCTATTAGTAGATCGGCTTGACGGCACCATGGCGCGCAAGTTTAAGGTCAAAGAGAAATTTCCCGGTACGTCGGGCGAAGTGCTCGACATCATCACCGATCTCGTCGGCCTCACCTTCGTGCCGATGATGCTTTTCTGGAAGACCGGCCTCTTTGTCGAAGGCTTCGGGTCCTATCTGGTGGCCTTCGCTGCCGCTGCTGCCTCTTGGAAATACTCCCGCAAAGAAGGATTTCTCAACGACGGCTATTCGGTTGGTGCGCCGCCGATTTTCTTCTCGGTGTTTATCTTCTACTTCCTGAAACTGCCAACGATCTATCCGACGCTTTACACGGTGACACTGATTCTACTGACAATCTCACCCGTGAGATACCCGATCAACTGCCTGGTGACGACGCACTGGAAACCGGGCTATAAGAGCATCATCAACTATCTCACGACGTTGTTTTTCATCCCGGTCTTCGTGATGCTCGACCAAGCGCCGCCGGTGATCTACTGGATCATGCTTACCGCCATCAGTGTGCAGTTGTTCGTGAATCCATTACTGCTCAGTGTTGGCGTGCTCAAACCCGTCTTTGACAGAAAATACTAAGAAAGAGGAACGAACCATGCAGCAAGTATACAGCAAAACCATTGAGAAGCCGTGCGGCTTCCTTTTCGCACGTTGGTCGGCGGGAGCAAAAGCATTCGAATTGTCTCTGCCCAAAGAACAGCGCGTGATCGCCGATCCGTTGGCGCACTATTACGCCGGCCAGGAAGGAATGAAAATGGTAGGCATGATGCAGATGATCAATCCATCGGTGCGCAAAGCCATTGTACTTCGGGCGCGCTATATGGACGACTATGCGCGCACCTGTCTCAATGAAGGTTTTGAGCAGGTCGTTTTACTTGGCGCCGGCTACGACAGTCGCTATTTCCGCATGCCGGAGTTTCATCAGGCGCAGGTCTTCGAACTTGATCTGCGATCGACTCAACAGATCAAGAAAGCCCTGACTCGTCGCATGTTTGGCCGACTTCCGAGCAACGTTACCTACGTCGCCACCGATTTCTCCAAAGATTCAGTGACCGACAAACTCCTATGCGCCGGCTTTGCACGACACAAACGTACGCTCTTCATTTGGGAAGGTGTCACTCTTTTCCTGAACGAGAATATCATCGCCGAGACCCTCAACCGACTGGCGGAGTTGGGTCCGAACAACCGAATCACCTTTGATTTTGTTCCGCCGGAATTGACCGATGACGAGACCGACTACAAAGGCAATCGCCAATTGATTGAGATGTGCAATTCCATCAATGAACCATTGACTTTCTTCAGTCGTCCCGACCGCATGAAGACCATCATGGAAGGCGCAGGCTTTGGTAAAGTGCAGATTGTCAGCATGCGGGAGGCCAACCGGCTTTACTGTGGCACCGATCAGATCGAAGACAGCTATTTCTTTGCCACCGGTGAGACAAAAGCCGCTGCGGCTACCAAGACCGAAGGCCGCGATAGGGTGAACGAAAATGTGTAACACTGAGTTCGACATGCTCAGGTCATACCACGTCGTCGATCCGACGACGGTCGCTGTGATGCTGAGATCCGAGATTATGTTGTTTCTGAAGTCGGCCTGCTGTCTATGGACTCTGTTCGGTGGTGTCGCACTCCTGATTGAATTCATCGGGAGGCGTGCTTTGTGGCTTAGCCGTGCGCGTCGAATCGCCGGTGATACCCGGCTCACCGTGCGCAAGACCGGATGGCTACTGAGACGCATACTGGCTCCGATGTTGGCGGCTCTCTTGTTACTCTCAGGCGCTGCCAGCGGAAACGATCAGGTGCTACAGAAGCCGCTTTCGAAGTTTGTGGCCGCCGACTGGTCAGGCACCTGTACGCTTGTGCCCTTCGCCGTGGGTCTTGTGGGGCGAGCGGCTATGCATAAGAACAACCACGATATCTCCTTCGCGGCAGGACTGCTCTGCGTCGGTGGTCTGGTGATCGGTCCCGCCGCTGGCCACGCTTACGCTCGCCAATTTAATCGCTGCTTTTGGGGCACGCTTGCGAGAGGCGTTTCCGTGACCTTGATGTCGGCATACCTGAACTCCGACCAACCGGGACCTGTTGCCGCTCCCATAGCTGCCGTTGGTGTCTTTGTGTTTCTGGTCAGCTTTGGCTATGACATCGGCACCGTCGGCAGATCAGTTGATAAATACAACCACAAATATGGTTTCGCAGAATTGCATATTGTGCCAACTTATAGCGCCAGTCATCAGGCACCAGGGTTGGCGATTGCAACGTCATTTTGATCAGGTTGGGAGAAATGCCATGTCGAAAACAACACTTGTGATCATTTCGTCGCTAATAATCCTCGATTCTTTTGCGATGGGAGCAGATTCAACTGCGGTGCCAGCTCACAAATCAAAACGCACAGCGCTGGCCGGCTCTCTGGTCTGGACGCTCCTGCCGGCAGCCGTAGGCGGCGCGATGATGCTGCATGGGCAACGAATCTCCCCCATCAATTTTGGTCAGGGGAGTGGTCAGACCAATGACAATGAAACTCTGATTGGCCTCGGAATTGGATCGTTAGGGATTGTCTTTGGACCCGGGGCGGGACACGCTTACGCCGGCCGCATGGGCAAGTTCTGGGGTGGAGCGGCCATACGTGGTCTGGTTGCACCACTGGCATTTGCCGGTGCAATTGGAATTGCTTTTTCTTCGGAGTCAGGGGAGTCGGCAGTCGGAGGCATCGTGCTCATAGCTGGTGCTGGGGCTTTGTTTCTCACGAGCGTCGTCTATGACATTGCCACCGTCGGCAAGTCAGTTGATAAGTACAATCACAGCCACGGTTTCTCGAACCTACGAATTCGGCCGCAGTACTTTGCCGCGACCAGAGCAGTAGGTTTCAATGTGAGCATGAGTTTCTAAGGAGTTGGAGTATACCATGTTGAAATCCATCGTCGCAATCTGCTTATGTTTGTTTTCCCTTCAATCGACCACAGCGCAGAAGAACCAGTATTTCATGCCCGTCTCCAAGTCGATTGCTAAGCTCTGGTCAGTCGGCGCGACTTTGGCGCCGATGATTGCGGGTGGCGGGTTGCTTTACGCCTCCTTCGGTTTTGGTGGCGACAACGTGGGAATTGGCTTGGGTTGTGCAGGATTGCTGTTAGGTCCGGGCGCAGGACATGCCTATGCCAAGCAGTGGGGTCACGCTTTGCAGGGGACGGCAATTCGTATCGCCGGTGCTGCGCTGTTTCTCTGGGGTGCAACCACTTTGACAATTAGATTTGGTGACGCCGATTCTACTGACACTGGTGGCCCTCCTTCGGAGTTGTTCATCGCGGCGGGAAGCTTGATGTTTGTGATAAGCACGATTCACGATTTGACAACCGTTGGCAGATCAGTCGACAAGTACAACCAAAGCCACGGTTTCTCTGACGTGTGGATAACACCGACCTACTTTGCCAGTCACAGAGCACCCGGGTTGATGTTGACGTTGTCGTTCTAGTAAGGAAAGGATTGATGACATGTTCAAGATTCTGATTACTGCTCTTGCCTTGACTTTCCTGCTCAACCTGAACGTGGCTGCAGCAGATATGACTTCAACTGAAACTCCTAAATCGAGAAACACGGCACTAACCAGTTCGCTGCTCTGCACACTCGTTCCGGCAGCAATAGGTGGGGCCTTTGTATTGCATGGGTCATACGGTAATCAGAACGATAAGACGGAAGCGTTGGCGGGATTCGCTATTGGATCAGCAGGTATAGTTCTTGGCCCAGGTATGGGGCATACCTACGCCGGAAGAACAGGACGTTTCTGGAGGGGAGTCGCTATTAGAGGGGCGGCAGCTGCGCTTACGGCGGCGATATCATTTTCCGCCTCCGGGAATTCACTCTCTATGAGTGAAGGTATCGCGCAGTCTTCGATGGCCTTGGCCGTAGGAGGTAGTGTTTGTCTTGTGAGTGCCATTTGCGATATCTCCGCCATCGGAGCCTCGGTTGACGCCTACAATCGGGAGCACTGCTTCACTACCCTGACTCTCAAACCAACCTACATCGCGGCATACAAGGCGCCGGGGCTGGTTCTCAAACTCACATTCTGATTGACTGTGTAAAAAGGAGAGTACAATGAACACCAATAAGACATTTCTGAACGAGTTTATGCAGCGCGTCGATATGCGCTACTTCACGCCGGCATTGTATCAATACCTGCGTGATTTCCTGGAGATCGAGAAAGTGCGGAAACATGACGGCCAGTACGTTATCAGCACTTTTATCCCGCCGTTTCCCGGCAAGCCCTTCGATAGGTTTATGGAAACCTATTTCGGCTGCGACGGCCGTACGGCAATTCAGTCCGTCGATCTGGCGCTCACCAATGCTTGCATTTTCAACTGCTGGCATTGCTACAACGCGGGCCGAGTCGTCTCCGATCTGTCGACCGAGGCACTTCAGCGAGTTGTCACGCGCTTGCAAGAGCTCGGCGCCATCGTCGTCAACTTCACCGGCGGTGAACCATGTCTGCGAAAAGACCTGATTGAGATCGTCTCAACGCTGCGCGATGACTCCTGTGGCATTCTCGCAACAACCGGCTACGGTTTCAACGATGCCTTAGCGAAACGTCTACGGGATACCCGCGTCTATTCCGTCTCGATCAGCTTGGATTCAGCCGATGAAAGCGAGCACGATACTCGTCGCGGCAGACCCGGCGCCTACAAGATTGCACTGCAAGGAATTGAAACGGCCAAGAAACACGGCTTCTACACTTACACCTGCGCGGTGCCAACGAGAAAGCTTCTTCAGGAAGACAGCTTCCGCAAGTTAGTGGAGTTGAACAAGAGTCTTGGGGTTGATGAGTTGCAGTTAATCGAACCGACACCTGCGGGACGAATCCTCAGCACCGATGTCGGGTTCGGCGAAGAAGAATTTGCGACAGTGTTCCGCCTAATGGCAGAATACAACTTGCGAGATAGCGGCATTGCGATCTCCTCGTTTGCTCACATGGAGTCGCCCGAGTTCTTTGGTTGTGGCGCCGGACACTCACACATCTATGTCGACGGCAGTGGCGAGGTATCACCATGCAACATGATGCCGATATCGTATGGTAACGTTCTCCAAGATGACTTGGCCGCTATCATCGCGCGCATACAAGCCGACATCAAACATCCCTTCAGCATTTGTCTCGCGCACCAATTACGCGGCTACTTTGCCGAGTGTACCAAACATGGACGGCCGGCATCAGTCTCTGACATTCCTCCCATACCGCTTCCAGACGAACCCCTGCCGCGCTTCTTCCGGATTCTGGAACAGCAATCGACTGAGATCGCCGGCCATGAGGAAATCATCAAGGGCTACAACAACGCCAGCGCTACTTACGAGGACTACTGGCTTTCAGTGGCCTCGACGCCGATTGATGACATGTTTGCAAAACTGCAAATCAGCCCCGGCGCAATTGCCGTTGATTGCGGCTGCGGCACTGGCTATTCGACTGCAAAACTGGCGCGGATGGTTGGTCCCCAGGGCAAGGTCATCGCCATTGACCTGACCGAAGGCATGGTCACCAAGGCCAAGCAGCGGGTCAGACAACAAGGGTTTGCCGATGTCGAGTTCCGCATCGGCGACGTGTTGGAAGAGCTGCGCCGTTTTCCCGCCGAGTCTGTCGATGTCGCAGTGATGACTTGGTTGATCGGCTACGTCGGCTGTGACGAAATATTCCCCTTACTCAAACGTATCCTGAAACCGAACGGGGTCATCGGTTTTGTCGCGCATCTCGATCGATCGCCCGAAGTGCCGCTGAGTGTCTTTGAGGAGATTACCCGTGAAGATCCGCAAGTGTTGATGAAAGCCGTGAAGATGAAATTTCCGATGCATGCACAGGGAACAGAAGCTCACTTGAGAGACTCTGGATTTGAAATTGGCACGCTGTATGAAGGCACTTTTGACTTCTTCTGCCATCGGGGGCAGGAAGTCTACGATCATGTGATGAAATCCGGCGCGGGAACCACGTTCTATTTCTCACTGCAACCCTCCGAGCGCGAACGCTTGGCGCAGGAATTCGTGCGTCGTATTGACGAATGCTATCGTGGCCAGAGCGAAATACGAATCGTGCACCGTTACGTGGTTGGCATCGGCGTCTCCACAGTGCAGAAACTTCTATGCCAACCGACTTAAATGTCGTAAAATCTCTTGTCGGCGAAAGATCGTTCTCAGTTTTGGCGGCGCCGTCGTCGATAACAAACACGGAGCGACCACTGTCGCCGCCCTGGAGGAATAAAAGATGCGAAGAATTGTCGTTGTCTGTACTGTCGCCATTCTGGCATTTTTATCGGCATCCTCCAACCTGCTTGCGGACACGAAAATAGTTGTCTATAAGTCATTTAAGGGTGGCCAAGCCTCCACAGCGCAGCCGAATCAGAGTCTCGCGGCCTGGGGCATGACAGTTGATAAGGTAACCACAAAGCGGGAACTGGTTTACCTCGGCAGAACCGGCGAAACCATAATTGAAATCGAATTGAGAGAAACAGAACGCCCCGTCGAGGGGGGAGCCGAGAAACTCATTTCCTCTCAGAAAATTCCAATCTACCTCGACTGCGATGGGGAAACAATCTGTCGAGTCGAGGAAATCTCGCTGGCTCTGAGAGTCTCTGGCAATACGCTTCACTACACGATCATGTCCGACTGGGACGAAGTCTATATCAACCAGAAGGATAAAGTCAGACAGTGCGAGTATGGTCACAAGTGGGTCGAAAAGGAATATCTGTACTGCCCCATCTGTGGCCTGCCCCTGAAAGCATCTTCTTTCAAGCCGACGGCCGTCACGGTTTCGAATCCCGACCAGAAATAGCCCATCTGTAATTCCCCCAGTAGAGCGTCCTGACGAACCTCCTCATAAGGGCCTCTTCACTACGCCAAATTGAATGTTGACTGCACTTTGCGGCCATGCTAAATTCCCGTAGTCAGCCGAAAGCGCATCTATACTGAACCGAAAGACAGCGGCTTCGACTATATCAGCGTACAACTGATTGTAAGGAAAGCGCTTTTTATATGGGACAACCTGCAGCAAGACTAGCTGACCAAACCGCGCATGGTGGAGTCATCATGTTGGGCTGTCCAACGGTGCTAATCGGCGGCATGCCGGCAGCGCGAGTTGGAGACTTCCACATGTGCCCCATGCTAAATCCCGGGGTACCACCACCTCCGCATGTCGGCGGTCCCATTCTCAAAGGTAGTACCTCCGTTTTGATTGGCAAAATGCCCGCTGCACGCGTAGGAGACCCTGTCACCTGTTCCGGCCCCCCTGACACGATCGTCAAAGGCTGTCTTAACGTGCTGATCGGCGACAGCATGTCCGGTGGTGCAGGGGCCGGAGGCCCCGGAGGCGAAAAAAGCGGCGAGGCAGCAGCGGATTCAGCATCAGAGGAAAAAATTGAAGAGCACTATCTGAATGTCGCGGTTGTCGACTCAGGTGGCTTTCCAATCACAGGCGCCGAGTATGAACTGACCCCCCCCGCTGGTCCGAAGACTGTCTCTCCACTGATGGGGGGTGTCAAGGAGGCGAATGTTGACTCGGGAAGTTATGACATCGAGATCAGAGCGATTACCAGCGCCAAGTGGTCCAAGAAAGTTGCCAAGGTCGGAGAGAAAGTTCAGATGACTGCCGAAACGACCGGTGTTCCCACCGATCAAAAGGCTACGCTCGAAGTCCACGTCAAAGACACCAGCTTCCCCGATCAAATACTCAAGGTGATCGAGACCAAGGTGCAGGGTGACAAGATCGAGGGCGAATGGGAACTCGTGATCGACAAGGGCTTCCTCAAGCTTCAGGAAGAGAAACTGAAAGGCGGCGGGTACTCGTCACCGGCCTACTACTTCATCGCCAAGACCTCGACGCTGAGCCAGCGTTCCGGGCTTCTGGAATACAAAGACGACATCGAGTTCAAGCTTAAGGACAAAGATGGCAATCCGATTGCCGACAAGAAATATCGCGTGATCCTGCCATCCGGCGAAGTCAAGGAAGGCAAGCTTGACGGTGACGGACACGCCAACGAAACCGATGTTGCGCCGGGCAAACTCAAGATCTCAATCAATGTCAGAGACGACAAGTTCCCGGGAGCTAAGTAAGAACCGATATGAGCAAACCGGTGGTCAAGACATCCTGCAGTTTCCGTGAGATGATCGAGGGCAAAAACACCGACACCACCGTATCACCCGAGTTCCAGCTTGTTCCGGTCGAAGTGTTGATGCTGGAGATGGAAGACGTGCTCTTCCATCTCGACAGCGCCGTCATGATGCCGGAACGACCGCAAGGCAAATCCTCATCTGACGGCACGGAAGATGACGCCGAACCGCCGGAAGACAAGGATAAGGTCTCGGGTCTGCAGGCGCTGGCACTGGCTTTCAAGCAGTTTGAATTTGATCCTGATAAACGGCTTCTCATCGCCGGTCATGCCGATACTTCCGGCGCCGCCAAAATGAACTTCGAGCTTTCTGCCTTGCGCGCCAAGGGTGTGCTTTATCTGCTCGAAGGTGAACGCGACAAATGGGCCGAAATCTCGGAGAAACGTCATCGAATCGAGGACTACCAACAAATCCTGACATACATGAAAGATCACAGGAGTTGGAGCGATTGCGACCCGGTGAAGATTGATGACAAGTGGAGTGATGACGTTTACAAGGCAATCAAGGCATTTATTAAGCGCTACAATCTCTTGATTTTCGACAAGAAGATGCCGGTCGGTGAAAAACCTATTCCGATTGAGACCGCGGACAATATCAGAAACGACTCCAAGCACAAGTGGCCAATTGCGATGTGGCGCGCCGTCTTCAACCTCTTCAACGACGATATCGCCGAGGCCTTGGTAGTCACCCGCAACCAGTTGACCGACGAGTATCGTTCACTGCTGCAGTTCTGCGACGAGGACAAGAAGTTCATTTCCTGCGGTGAATCCTATCCGATAGACGATGCCGAGAAGGACAACTACCGCTCACAGGTCAACCGTCGCGTCGAACTGTTCTTCTTCGATCCGGAAAACGTCCCGACGATCGACTGTCCTGCGCGCGTCGATACCATCCACAAGGCTCCCGAGTGCCCAATGTGGCACAAGTATCATTTTAAGCGCGTCTACGCCGACGGCGCCGATCTGACCGCGCAAGCCTATCACCTCAAATTCTCCTACTACGACCGCGTGTTGCGGAAGCAAGCGGAGGTTCCGGACGGCCTGAAGTTCAAGGCTTACAGCGGTCCCGTCGAAAACATCATCACCGATTTGAAAGCTCGCAGTTCCTACAAGAAGGGAGTATACACAGTCAAGGTCAAAAAGGACTCTACACGCACACATATCCATTTCTGCTTCGAGCGTCCGGACAACACCAAGAACATGTGGGTTTACACCGAGAAAAAGGACGCCAATCCTCAGTTCATTGAACTGACCGATGCCGAATTCAAGAAGAAGATAGACGACGCCGCCAAGATCTCAGCGGCCGCCTCCGCAAACGAACGCGCCAAGTACTATGACCTTCCGAATCTGTGGAATTCTCGCAACTGGAACTGTGCCGTCAAAGACGTTATCAAGGACTTCTCGGACTATATGCTTAACAAGACGACACCGAGCGAACCGATTGTCTTCAATCTCAATGACATCGTTCTGGTCGACGAAAACGGCAAGCAGACAATCACCGACAGATCGATGGAAGCGGGTGGCGGCGGCAAAGGCAAACCGAAACCGCTGTCGGTGACATCGAACCCAACCGGTACCCCCCCAGAATATCCATCGCGAGTGCGGATACTGTACGTTGAAGCCGAGAAGAACAAACTGACGCTGTACTCGACCAATTCCGGCGGTACACCGCAGGAGCAGTACATCGGTTCAGAAATCCCATTCCAGAAGGATTCCGCCGGCAAGGCCAAGAACTTCATCAAGGATCCTCCCGGCCAAACCCGTGCCCTGATCTTCTGCCACGAATTCTACGATGTTACATCCAAACGCACTGACGCGGGTTCTGGTCTGACCTTGGATACCGGCCAAGTTATTGGTGCCCGCGCGGCAAAGCTACTTGATGCGGATGTTCACACGAGAAAACGAGTTCTTCCGACCGAGGTCTACAACGTGATGCACAGCCCCAAGATAGGCGATTTCGAGTTGCACTATTTGCATGGCGGCGGCTGCGATGACGCCAAGGCCTACTCCTATCTTGTAGTCTATTGGTCGGCCGGTGTTACCGCCGACACCAAGCCGACAGTCGGTGGTACCGGTAATAGTCGTCCGGCCACAGCCGACGAGGTCAAGAAGATTCGCACGGCCGGCATGCTCAATTCGATGACTCACTGGAACAAGAAAGAATATGAACTCGAGGACAACGCCGGCACGAGCAAACATGTCATCCGACCATTCTACATGTTTGACGCCAACGAAACATTTTTCCTTACGCCTCCAAGTCCAGCCGTCAAATATTACGAGGAGGCCGAGATCCTCTTCGCCAAAGCCGAATTCACGACCGCGCTGCGCAACGCTCGCGGTGGCGTTCCTCACACGATCGCCTATGTGACTGAGGAAGCGAAAGGGAGTTGGATGCTTTCCTACCGGGGAAACAACCGGCCGTATTCCATCATGAGTCTGCGTATCAAAACCTGTGAGGATGATCCCACTCGCTTTGGCCCTGCTGAGGTGCCATCGGGTATCGCCTTTCCCTACTCAGAGTTCAATGATCCCACCTCCTACGGCATTCTGGCAATGGCACACGAAATCGGTCATGCCACCGGACAGATCGATGATTACATGGAGAAACCCAGCTATCAAAATACCTCTTTCTGGGTTCCCAATTTTGCCCAGTGGGGACTCAAGGCGGACAATCGAGACTGCAATGCCAACAACTCCGATTTTGCGCAACGCGTACTGAGCAGTGAAGCCTGGGTACCGCATGTCCATCCACACGACAAGACCATGATGGACAAGAACGGTGCCATCCGTATGCGACACGTCTGGCGATTTGTGCATTGGCTGAACGAAGAGGGTAAGACAGGCAAATCACTAAACAAGTTCTTGGGCGGTGTTCAGCACAAGATGAAATACCCGCATCCCAACACGCCGTTCGAGTATTTCCGCGACACCAATACCAAACTGAATCCCTGGGCCTTCAGTCACAGCGGCACACTCGATGCCAAATCGCCGGCAGGCGCCGACCCACGCAGGATGAATGCCTACCTGTACCAGATGCTTGACGAGAACCGCCGTGTCTTTCGCAGCACCGGTACCGACGCCGGCAAAGAGGCTCTGTTCAAGGCCGAGCTGGTCATTAGACCCTTGCTGGCAGTCTCGTTTTTTCAAAATGCCCATACATGGACTACAGCGGAAATGGCCGATTGGCTGAAGCTTTTTATCAATTGGTTTTCCCGCACGAAAGGAATACTGCGCAACAAGTTTATGCTCACCGGCGGTGGTGGAGGACTTGACCCCACGCTGATTCATTTCCTGCCCGGCTTTGACTTCTACAACGAGGGCTCCAGCCCTGCTCACGCCAACTCTCATCTGCGCGCGGAAATCAAATGGAACGACAGCACTTTCAGTCGCGCCGGCGACATAGTCTCAATGGGTGACCATCAAAGTAGAGCCCAGGAATTGTTCTTCCACTTGTTTAACAAACCGGCTAACGCCGCGAGTTTCACGACAGCCGATTTCGATTTCATCAAGAACTGGTTCAGCGGATCAACGGTTGCTAATGCCGCTTTCCACATCGAGGAGGTTTAGCTGAGGTGCGAATACTATGTCCAAGAAATACTCCTATATCTTCGGTCTGTCGCTGCTCCTTCTCGTGGGGTTCGCGACATCATGCCGCTCAGAGCCTGCGGCCACGACTGTCAAGCTCAAAGAGTCCAAGAAAGAGGGTGCGGTAACCATGTATTCCAGACTCTTCGCAGATTTGCGTCAGTCCTCGCTTCAACTGCTCAAAACTCAGGCAGTGGGGCGACAGGTCTGGTTCGCGCCATTCAAAGACGCATCTGTCCAGACGATTCCGACACTGGTGCTAGTTGACAAGGATGGATTGACCGTTCAATACGCGAACCATCTGCAACGCCTTAGCTTTGAAGGCGCCTTTGGCTGGATTAAAGAACGCGATGGCGGACTCGATATCTTCGGTTTCCAGAACGAGATATTCTACACCGGTACAGATGGCTTCTTGCACGCAGTGAGCGTTGCCGGCAAGGAACGTCTCGATGAGTTCTTCATCCCCCGTGCTTACGGGCGTGGCGGTCTGCGTCTGGTGGTTCCGCTCGGCGGTGACCACTTCCTGATGCAAACCTACAACCGCCCAGAGGAAGTTGAAATTGGCAAACCACCGGAAAAAGACAATTACCACTTGTTCATTAAGGGTCCGGAAAGCTACAAGGACCTCACCTGGAGCGCCCAATTCGACGGCATCGCCCTTCCCGGATTGGTAACGGCCGACGGGAAGCGGTTGGTGGTCCTCAATCAAGGCAATCAGATTCAAGTGTTCGAAATTGCCACCGGCAAGCAGTTATCCTCGGTCACTGTGGAGGGCGCAGGTATTGTCAGAGCCAGTCTCGACCAGACCGACAACATCATCGTCTACTGTTGGGATGCTGAAGACAAGAAGAAACTGTGCAGCTACACGTCGCAGGGCGCGCCCAATTGGGAGTACCCACTTGGTGGCAGAGACACGAGAGTCGCGGCGCAACCACCGGCTTTGACCGGCAGTGGTCACGCGCTTGTCATTGTGGACAGTCTGTTGCTGTCGATATCCAACGGCAGCTTGCTATGGCAACGGCCCATTCCACCTGCAGCCGTGCAGTACCTGACGGTGCTGGGGGATGACGGCGTGTTAGTGACCGCTGCAAATGAGTTGACGCACTTTGGCAACGAAGGACAAGATCGATTTTCGTTCCGGTTGCCCGCGGATGAAGCCATGACGACCCCACCGGTGCTCGATGACAAAGGCAGGATTTATTTCGGCACCGCGAAAGGCATATACTGTATCAATTAGGCAGCCCCTTTTACAGGAATGGCTGGCTTATAGAGCAAGGTAGATAGCGATGAGTTCGACAAATAATAGGTTCCGAATCAATCTCCCGGATGGTTGGGAAGACCAGACAGCCTATACCTTCATGGGTCCCGAGATCAACGGCGAGCAGCACATGCTCAATCTGGTAATTGACCAGAATCTGGTCGACGACGATCTGCGTGAGTTCGCGCTCGATCGCATCCAGCCCGTGAGGGATTCCCTGCTGAGTATCGAAACGCTCAAAGAGGAAGAGCGCACGCTGGCTATCGGTATTCGCGTCTATGAATGGGTATACAAGTGGTTGCCTGTCGAAGGAAAGCCGATCTTCAAGAAGCATGTGTACATGATCGTCGGCAAGCGGGGGTACACGTTCACGGCTTCGTTTGGCAAACAGACGATCAAGACTATCGGCGTCGAAGTAGATCGCATGATCGAGAGCTTCCTGCCGCAGGAATAGGACGAAGACACGATGCCCTTGAAATTCACAAAGTCGACCGATGCCAAAGAAAAGGTGACGCTGACATCGTCGCTGGTTTACGCCGAATGGCAACAGTCATACGCCCCGATCGGACAGCCCGCCTCATTTGAAGTCGGCACGCTCTTTGTCGGACAAGGTGCGCCGATTGAAGTCAAAGGCAAGACCAGCAAGGGCAAATCACTCGGCGCCGTGACCGGCAAAGTCAGAGGCAACAAGTTTATCGGGGAGTTCACTATCCCCGGCGATGCCAAGCTCGGAGAGATGGTTACTTTCGAGGTCAAGCTCCCGAAGAACGGCCTCACCGGCACGTCGAATGCCGTGGCCATCGTGCCACCGATTCGCGTGTTTGATCTCTCCTGGAGTGCTTCCGAAGCAAGACGCGGTGATGTCGTCACACTGAAAGCCGCTGTGGAAAACCTTCCCGACACCGCGCAGGTCAAAATTATTATCTACGAGTACGATCAAGACGGCGCCCACGACAAGATCACCGAGATTCCGGCAACTGTTGCGAGCAAGAAGATCGAGTTGCAATGGGCCTACGAGTATCACGAAGACACCGACGAAATTCCGACCGACAAGGACATGCAGCGCTACGGAAGAAACTACAACCCGCCCGAATACTTCTTCACCGTGAAGGTGGACACGCAGGAATTCGGCAACAAACAGGAATCCGGACTGCTTGAATTCAAGGATTGGATGGAGATCGAGTTGCGAGACGAGTCGGGGAATGCCATGGGAAACGCCAACTATATCCTGACTCTACCCGACGGGACTGAACGCAGAGGGTCGCTTGACGAAAACGGTTATGCCCGTGAGGAGAACTTGCCTCCCGGACAGATTGACGTTGAGTTTACCGATACGGCCGACCGAGAAGTTGTATCGAACTGATATCGGAAATGGTGCGGATACGGCTATCTATGCTATCTGAGATCATGGAAAACAGAAACTATACAGAGGACCGATAAGAGATGGCACTTCGGCGAGCGTTAGTGCAGATTGCCAGCGGCGTGAGGCGAGTATTCCGGTTGCAACCACCGCGAATAGTCAGTATCACTTCGCCCGGCATTGACAACGCCAGAAAGACATCCCATGGGGCGGCTGTCGCAGTGAATAATGATCAGGACTGCAATAAGACATACACTGCCCCGTTGCCTGCCGGAAAACGCGAGTTGGAGCCGATCTTCGATCTGGATTGGATCGGCAATTCACCGTCTGAAGATGACCTCCTTCAGATCACGCTGAATCTCGCTCCCGCAGGCAACCAGGGAAACTTGAACCTGAGAGCTACCGAGGGAGCGAATAATATTCGCGTATGGACAAGCGCACAGAAGGGCGCTAATCTAAACGTCGTTGCCTTGCCGGCAATCGTGCCCGTAGCGAATCTGCCGGCGAACTATTTCGTTGAGGGAATTGCCCAAGGCAGAGTCGTTCTGGAAGCAAGTCATACACTGGACGGGCGTACTGTAACTGACCAGTTGGTTATCAACGTCGTAGAACTGGTTGAATCACAAGGCGGAACTTCCAAAGTCATTTATGATTACAACAGCCCGATCAGGTTTCAGGTACTTGGGGCTCCGGCCAACTATACCTTTGAATGGGATTTTGACGGTGACGGCAATTTCGGCACCGCTGTTTTTGAGACAGGGAAGACGACGGCCGATGTCACCTGCAAATACGGTCCAGCCCAGGACGCCAACACCGTGTGCCTTATAGCGAATGCGGCCAATACCCGTGCTGCCTATGCGGTGGCTGTTCGCATGACCGGTGGGCTTATTCTGAAGGCCAAGGGTGCTACGCGCGAGACCGCTGGCGTACGACGTGGAATTCGCGTCGCGCTTGGCAGTCATCAAGGAACGGCACTGCCTGCACAGAACAACGACGGTATCCAAGGCGCCTATCCTTACACCGACCTGGCGCCAGTGCGATTCGACGCCCCCAGACCGTCCGAGCAGCGCAACTGGCAAACCAACTACGGCATAACACAGCGTATCTCAGCGGCCGGACGAATTCAATATGGGAGTCTAGTGACCGACTACGCTGTCACTCCCTACGATGGCGTCGGCAATAATAGGCGCGTGATCGGAGTCGCGGTTGGCCCCATCACCTGGACTAATCATGAAACCAAGGAAGACCTGGATGCCTACATCAGCCACGAGGGCAGGCATCTGGGCCAGCACGTTTCCGTGAGAGACAGCAATCCCGCCAACAACGTCTGGAGACTCTTGGACAACCACTACGGCAACGGACCCGGCTATTCGCACTTTCGGGAAGCGCACGCTCACCTGCACGAGTTGCGCGAGGCGACTGCTCCCTGGAGGCACCAGACTTTCATGGGCGGTATTCAGCTATTTCGAGACAAGTACAATGCTGCTTTGGGGCTACTGGCGGCGATTCCGGCTGGTCCCACTCAAACCGCTGCGAAGCAGTTCCTGCAGGAACTCTATCGATTGATTCCGTTTGATGAGATGAAACGACCCGGTTACGACTACTATGTTAGAGCGCCGCTATGATCGCTTTCGAGTCACGCCGACATTGGAAAGCTCATTGGATTGTCGGAGTGTTGGTCATGATGATGATTGGAGGCTGTAGTATGAATAATGACAATACAGAACTGAATTCAAACCGGGCTCTGCAAGTTCTCGCAGATGCTTATGCGGCGCAGGCAGCCGGGCAGTTGAGCAAGGCTCGCGCTTTGGAGTCGGCAAATACGCTGGCACAATCTGCTGAATCACTCCCTCTCGAACTACGTCTTCCTTTGCGATACCATCAGGCAAGGTTATTGGCAATCGGGGACAAGAGAGACCAGGCACTCAAAGTCCTTGATGATCTGGATAGTGCGTCGGCAATTTTCCCCGAGGCGATCTGGCTCAGAATTCAGTTGGCTGCGTCGGAAGCGAGTGACCAAGCCAATCAGATGCGCTGGACGCTTGAAGATCAACTCGGATCTCTCCTCCCTATGAGCGCATGGGGAAGATCGCTGGATTCGCGACTTGAGCAACGCGAAGCGGATAAGCTGGAGCAGCCGCTATCCGACAGTCCTCTTCGTCCGACTATACCTCGTCTGGATGCCGACAAACTTTTGCGGATTGCCTCCCTCTATGACCAGATGGCAATGAATGCGGAAGGCGCCAATGCGTATCGCGAAGCGATCTATTCCGTCTTTGCTCCTCCGGGGTTTCCGGAAACCGGTGCTGAGACTTGGATGTCTGACACTCTGGCTGCTACTTGGTTGGCCATAGCACGAAACGAAGCTTCGCTGGGAGTCAAGCGGTGGGCGGCGCAGGCCGTATTCATGGCCGTCGCTTCTTCACCTCGCGTCCGCGCTGCAGCAGCCGAGCTTCTGCGCGACATCGAAAGTGGGAAGAAATCGGCTATTGGGTCAAAACCGAATGCCAAAATGCTGATCGAGATTGCCGGGCTATATCGAGCTTGTAATCTGCATCTGCGTGCGATCCAGGCATTGGATCGAACTGCTGAGTTGCCCGGAGTGAATGTATCGTCTTTGAGAGATGAAATAGTGGCAGAGTGGAGCAAGTTGGTTTCTTCATATATGAGTGGTAGAGATCAGATCTGCTTCCTGTTCGGTTTCAAGACATCATCCACTCCTCCTGAAAAGTTGCTACCAGGTCAGTTTTCTTACGGAGAACGCTAGTCGATTATTGCGGTATGAAATGGTGATCTGCTGCCGCTGTTCGTACGATTGTGTCAGAGGTTGAATTGAACAGCCACGTAGAGATCGTGACCTATGACTTCAGAATGTGGTCGCGCAACACCTGGCGAAACTCCACGAACACGCGCAACTTGTATCTGCCCCGCACCACATTCACTAACATCACCAGAATCCAGATGACGTAGAAACCGTTGAACGCCAGTTTGAGATTAACACCCGGCCAGAGGGGATTGACAACCTGCGCGACAATCTGGCCAAACCACAACACTGCCAACAACGTCGCCTCCCAGAACCGCAAGCGCATGTCGGAGAGCAGAAGAAAGCCAAGCGTCGCTTGCAGGACGGTCATCAGGATTTCCTCCTGATGAACCCAATCAAATGGAATGGTCGTGATCTTGCCCATGGAAACCGAGTAGACAATTGGGATGATTGCGACCAGTAGTGTCAATTCGGCAACGGCTGAACTGACAGGATTCATTAGAGCCATCCGCACTTTGCCGGTGCGACGCGCCCAATACCAGGCGCTGACGAACTCGGGAAACTCAGACATGAATGGCGCTACCCATTGAATGAAGAAGTAGGTTGAAAGTCCCAGAAGTGCCGCCAGACCCTTCATGCTCTCCACAAAAGGATGCACCACGAAAAACAGCAATGTCCCACCGCCGAGAAAACAGGCCAGGATCAACGAATTGCGCGTTGTCGGTTTGCGCGTCAGAATCCAGCGCGGAACCCGCTCCATTTCTTCGATGTTTTCCTCGCCGTGAGACGGGATGCGCTGCAGGACGGTCAGATATATGAGATAGATGATGAGCAGCACCACCGAATCCCACACCGTCAGCGACGCTTTCAGGACGATGACAAAACCATACAGAAACGGCAGAAGCATACCTATCACCGGCACAGCATCCTCCCCTTCCAGCTTGATAGTCAGTTTCTGTTTGATGCCCACTTTGCGATGTGCGAACCAGGATGTGAAGTAGACTAGCGGCAGCCCAAAACCGATCAAGAGACGCGTAGCGCCGGTAAAATTGGCGGTCATTAGGGTGATATCTTTGCTCCAAGCAATAGTGCCTTCGACAAAGAACTCTGGAGCCGTTTGCAGCCATGCCAGGATTGCCAACGCCAGACCCTGACTGACTAGTACCTGTGATGCTTCAGCCCCCCATGCGATGCAGATGGCGGCCAACAGCACTGAAGGGAAAGTCCAAATGGCGGACAGCGCTTTGGCCTTTGCTGCTGTAACCGTCAACATGGCGGATTTTCCCAGCAATGCTGCCTACCCGCGGATGACCTTGGAGACAATATCAGACATGACGACGACTCCGACCAATTTGCCGTCGCGCACTACCGGCACCATGCGTAGGTTTGCGTTGAGCATCGCTGTGGCCAGTCGTACCACGGGAGTATCCTCGGTAGTTGTCACTATGTCTTTCCACATGATCTCGTCGACCGTCAATTTCTCCTGAGTCTTGAGAAGATCGTCTAACATGGAAAGCTCGTCGGAGGCAGGTGACTTGCCTAGCATTGACCCAAAGTCGGAGAGGGCGGCTTTTATCAGATCACGATTAGATATCTGTCCGACAACCCGGTCCTGATCGTCAACCACCGGCATTTCACCGATACGGTGTTTGTAGAAAAGATTGGCGACCTCTTTTAGTGACTTGTGGGTAGTGACACTGATAACCTTTTCAACCATGATATCTCTCACCAGCAACTCGCGATCAACATTGACACCCGATTGATGAACGACTTCGATCACGGCGGCGACGCCTCTGGCGTCGAGTAATCTCCTAAGATTTTGCGGATCGCGCGCGAAACGGGCAAACGCCGAGAGCGTTTGTAGATACAACTGCGAGATGTTGGATGGCGTGAGCATCAGGCAGACTACGCGTAGCGTCACGTCATCAGGGGTCTTGTCAGAAAGTCCCTTCTTGCTTACACCGAAGGCGATGTACATTCGTTCGACTGCATCCGTGCGGGCATGCGGGAAAGCGTAACCGTGGCCGTAAGAAGTGTTTTCGACACGCTCGCGCTCGTCGATGGCGGCGGCGATCGTTGCCATGTCAAGGAGAGGAAAGCGCCTGCCGATGACGCCCAGCAGTGTGGCGATCGCTTCGTTTTTGCTGCCGGCGCTCATGTCGGCCAGCACGAGTTCTTCAGCAAGAAGAGTTGATAGTCTCATACAGCCCCGTTTTGACCAATCTGTTGCGGCAGCATCACCTCGGGTACGACAATCCCCCCCGAAACGATGAACTTGACCGCTTCCTCTACACTTATATTTGTCGGGTAGACTTCGTCTTTCTTAACCATCACCAAAAATCCGGTAAAAGGAGTGGGCGTCGACGGTATGAACACAGCCACATAATCGCCGATGACGCCGAAACTGTCAAGCGCGACTTCGTTGGCGGCAAAAGCGAAACAGTACATGCCGAGACGCGGATAGGGAATAACAACTACGCGTTGAAACATGCTCTCTTTAGGCTCGGCGACCGAAATCAGCAGTTGCTTAGCTGCCGAATAGATTGTGCGTACCAAAGGTAACGAACTGAGAAAGCGCTCCCAGAGACTCACAGCTCCTCGACCGAGTACCCCGCGTGTCAGAATACCGGCGACGAAAACGATGATGATCGTGATGACGATACCGAGACCGGGGATGTCATAGCCCAGATACCTCACCAAGAACGGCGACAGAATACCGTCGATGGACGACAGGAAGAACCTGAGGACCACATAGGTGATAATCAGCGGAACTATGACCAGAATGCCGGAGAGAAAGTACCGTTTGATGCTGTTTTTGATATAGCCCAGGATGCTCATAATGATAGACTGTCTCTTTGCGTGTCAGAGTCTAAGCGATGCCGACAGAGATGTCAACCCTAAAACGGGAAGACCTTCACCGCTTCGGTTGCGAAGCGCAGGATCGGTTCAGGATAGATGCCTACAGCCACCGTACCGACCGCCGTCAGAATCAATGTCAAAATCAGCGGTCGATCATAATGGGCTTTGGTCAGGCTCGTCTCCCCACGGCTGAAGTACATCTGCATGATAATGTTGGCGTAATAGAACAACGCAATAACCGAAGTCAAGAGGCCGACTATTACCAGCCAAGGGAACTGCTGCCAGCCGGCGAGAAAGACATAGTATTTCGCCATAAATCCCGCCAGTGGTGGAATGCCTGCAAGTGAAAGCAAAAACAGAGTCATAATGATCGCCAGTCCGGGAGAATTCTTCGACAAGCCCTGATAGTCCTTAATCTGATATGACCCATAATTCTTCTCGAAAGCAATTACACAAGCAAAGGCGCCCATATTTGCAAAGAGATAAGCCATCATGTAGAACAGTAGCGAAGCCGGGCCATAAGGTGGGACAATCGACCCTTGCGGCAAGGCGACGAAACCGACCATTACGTAACCGGCATGGGCAATCGACGAAAACGCCAACATGCGCTTGATATTGCTTTGTAGCACCGCCGTGATATTCCCGACGATCATCGCTGCGGCCGCGAGCACGGCCACAAGGGTTCCCCAGTGTACGTCGTGAAATGCCGGCAATGCCGTGTAGAACACTCGCGCAATCGCAACAACACCCGCCCCCTTGGAAGCTACCGACAGAAATGATGTAATCGGAGTCGGGGCGCCCTCATAAACATCGGGTGCCCACATATGGAACGGCACCAGCGCCAGCTTGAAGCCGAAACCGGCAACCATCATGACGATAGCCATCACTAGCGCCATATTGACATTGCCGCTGGCGAGAAGCATCGGCACCGACTGTTCAATCAGGCGACTCATTGCCGGTTGCAGGAACGTTGTGCCGGTCAGGCCATATACCAGCGAAATGCCGTAAAGCAAGATAGCCGACGAGACCGCGCCCAATATGAGATACTTCAACCCGGCTTCCGAGGAGCCAAGTTGATCTTTGCGATATGCCGCCAACACGAACAACGGGATGGTCGTCAACTCAAGGGAAACATAAAGCGTGATTAGTTCAAGCGTAGACGCAAGCAACATCATGCCGGTTGTCGACAGTAGAATCAGGGCAAAAAACTCACCCCTGTCGGCAGACAACTTTTTCATCAGTTCGTGCGAGGAAGCAACCGCGAAAAAGGCTGCCAGAAGAAAGACAATCTGGAAAAATGCTGCGAACTTGTCGACGACAAATGTGCCGCCAAAAAGGTTGCCATATCCGGCAATCGGAACCAGTATTCCTGTTATGACCAGACCGACCAACGTCAGATAGATCAGGCTGTCGCCGCTGCGCTCTTTGCGGCTAATGCCGAACAGCAGAACGACAATCGCCCAGGCAAAGAGAAACAGTTCCGGCAGCATCGGTCTTAGGTCGGGCATCGGTTACCTCATCACCTGCGTTACGATATTCTGCAGTGTTGCGGAGATCATCGTGATCAGCGGTTTGGGATAAACACCGAGGGCAACCGTAAGCAGCAACAGCGGCGTAACGGCGATAATCTCCCGGGTGTTGATTTCGGTCAGCCCCGACCACTTCGTGTTGAATTCCCCGAGGAACATGCGTTGCACCATCCTCAGGATATATGCCGCGGACAGAACCACGCCGATCACCGCCAACCCGGTTATCACCGGATATTTTGGGAAGGAACCGATAAACACCATGAACTCGGCAACGAAGCCCGACATGCCGGGTAGTCCAAGTGACGCCATCGCGAAAGCCGACATGAAGGCGGTATAGACTGGCAGCTTGGAACCAAGCCCGCCGAACGCTGCAATTTCTCTTGTGTGTGCGCGATCATAAAGCACTCCGACCAACAAGAACATTGCGCCCGTGATCAACCCATGGCTAAACATCTGGAAATAGCATCCGGCCAGACCGGTGATATGCGGTTGGCCTGATTTCTGATCGATGAAGAAAACCGCCATGCCCAGTACACAGTAACCCATGTGCGAAACGGACGAGTAGGCGACCAGCTTCTTCAAATCCTTCTGTGCCATCGAGACCAGGGCGCCGTAGATGATACCGATCAATCCCAAAATGGCGAAAGGGTAAGCGAAATAATTCGTGCCGTAGGGGAGCATCGGATAGCTGATACGCAAGAAACCGTAGGTTCCCATTTTCAGCAGCACACCGGCAAGGATGATCGATACCGCCGTGGGCGCCTCAACGTGTGCGTCCGGCAACCACGTGTGGAACGGAAAGATCGGGACTTTGATCGCGAACGCCACGAAGAAGAACACCCAGACCATGATTTGTATCGAATGGCTGAAGGCGGAACCCTTGGTGATCAGTTCCATCATGTCGAGCGTGTGCGGCGTCGTCGAGAGATACAGAATCAGGATGCCGACCAGCATAAAAATCGAACCAAAGAGTGTGTACAGGAAGAACTTGATCGCGGCGTACTCCTTGCGTGGTCCCCCCCAGATGCCGATCAGGAAATACATCGGTACCAGCATCACTTCCCAGAAAACGTAGAAGAGGAAGAAGTCTAGCGATGCGAAGACGCCGAGCATACCGGCTTCCAACAGTAGGAAAAAGGCGAAATACTCTTTGACGCGGTTCGTGATGTTGAACGACACGATCAATGAAATGGTGGAAAGCAGGGTAGTCAGGAACAGCATCGGCACTGATAGACCATCGACACCAAGGAAGTACTGGATCGATAGCGAGGGTATCCAACTGGCTTTTTCAACAAATTGCATCGCGCTGGTAGAGGAGTCGTAGCCGGCGGCGAGAATCAGCGACAGAATCAGCGGAATAATACTGAAACCGGTCGACACCCAACGGATCAACTTGAAGTTGTCCTTGTTCAACATCATCACCACGGCCATTCCGACTACCGGGGTGAAGATCATTAAGCTCAGAATCGGAAAACCCATTTTAGTGCTCCTGCGGTCTGCTTACACCACTTTAATCAACAGCATCAGCACGATGCCGAATACTATAAAGAAACCATATAGCTGCACTCGTCCCGTCTGTACCTGACGGATCAATGCACCAAAGCTCCAGACGGTATAGCCGAGCCCGTTGACGGCGCCGTCGACAATATGCACATCGAACCACTGTTTGACGCCCGACACCCAGATAGTGAACTTACCGAAGAAATTAACGACCCAATCGATCACACCGTTGTCAAATGTCCACAGCCCTGATGTCAGCGCCAGCACCGGTTTGATTATGACGCGATCGTAGATCTCATCGAAATACCACTTGTTATAGAGAGTCGTGTAAAGCGGCTTGAACTTCGCTGCCAAAGCGTCGGCGGAGATGCTGCGTTTGTAATACATCAAATACGCCAAACCAATACCACTCAGCGCCACGATGCTCGAAACCAACATGATCAGATAGTGCGGATGCGCCGCCTCCGGTTCATGGAAATAGACGAACATCGAATATCCTTCTTTTAGCCAGGGAATCGCCACCCATCCGGCGCAGATCGACAACACCATCAGAATCTGCAGCGGCAGTGTCATTGAGCGCGGCGATTCGTGCGCGTGGTCGTAAGCCTGCTGATCGCGGGTTGTGCCAAAAAAGGTCAGGAAGATCAGCCGGAACATATAGAACGCCGTCATAAACGCAACCAACAGCGTCAGCACCATAAATACCGGATGCCCCATGGTAGCTGTTACGATTTCGTCTTTGGACCAGAATCCGGACAATGGTGGTATGCCGGCAATAGACAGCGCCGCGATAAACATCGCCCAGAATGTGATCTTCATCTTGCCACGCAGTCCCCCCATAAACTGAATGTCTTGCGTGTGCACGGCGTGAATCACCGATCCCGCACAGAGAAACAAGAGGGCTTTGAAGAAAGCGTGGGTCATCAGATGCAACGTTCCCGCCGTGAAGGAACCAAGACCGAGCGCCATAATCATATAGCCAAGTTGGCTGACGGTGGAATAGGCGAGGATACGCTTGATGTCATTTTGTACCAGCGCGATTGATGCCGCCAGTAGCGAGGTAATTATCCCGATCACTGCCACGACCATGCCCGCAGTAGGAGCGTTGGCATAGATCGCCATCGAGCGCGCTACCAGATAAACACCAGCCGCAACCATTGTGGCCGCATGAATCAATGCCGAAACCGGGGTCGGGCCTTCCATGGCGTCTGGCAACCAAACATGCAGCGGGAACTGCGCCGACTTGCCAACTGCGCCGCAGAAAATGAAAATTCCCGCCAAAGAAAGCGCCGCCGTGGGAATTACACCACCGGCTGCCTGCGCAAAAACTTCCCTGTAATTCAGAGTGCCGGCGTAAATGCTTAGCAGCAAGATACCGACGATAAATCCCATATCACCGATGCGCGTAGTGATAAATGCCTTCTTGCCCGCATCCGAAGCGCTCTTTTTCTCGAACCAGAAACCGATCAGCAGATACGAAGTTAGACCGACCAACTCCCAGAAGATGAATACGAGGAAGAAATTATTGGCCAGTACCAGACCGAGCATCGAGAATGTGAAGAGTGATAAATAGGCGAAATAGCGCGAAAAACGCGGATCGCCATGCATGTAACCCAACGAGTATATCTGTACCAGCATAGAAACGGTCACCACCACCACCAGCATCATCGTCGTCAGCGAGTCAATCAGAATACCGACTTCCAGTGACATTGTGGGGAAAACCGCCCAGGCAAACCGCATCTCAAACTCGGAGTTGTCGCCAAGTTGACGGATCAGCAGGCTGATGGCGTATATGAAGCCAATAGCAATAGCGCCGATGGAAATGGCCGATGACAGCTTGCGGTTCTCGCGCGTGAAGAGGAGAATTACTAAAAACGATAACAGCGGTAGTAACGGTATGATCCAGCTAAATTCGCGCACGGCTCACCACTTCATCAGATTAATGTTGTCCACAAAGATGTCGCGGAAATTGCGATATATCAAAAGCACAATCGCCAGCCCGACCGTTGCTTCGGCGGCGGCAACCACGATAACAAAGATCGAAAATATCTGACCGGTAAAATCGGCAGGCGTAACATAGCGGTTGAAGGCCACCAGATTGATATTGACCGCATTGAACATCAATTCGATCGACATCAAAATGCCGACCGCATTGCGACGGGTCAGAACACCGAACATGCCGATACCTAACAGTATCGCTGCCAGCGCCAGATAGTGCGCCAGACTGATTTCCATCAGTTCCTCCTCGCAATCACGATAGCGCCGATTAGTGCCGCCAGCAAAACCACCGAGACAATTTCAAAAGGAACGACGTAAGTGGTCATCAGCAGTTTCCCGATTGCCATGGTCGTGTTATCTGGAATCGCGACATCGGTTTTAATATTCCAAATCGTCTTGCCAAGCCCGTAAAGAGCAATAGCAACAAAGGCGACGGTCGTGATAATCGCAATTGGTACCTGCTCATTCTGCTGTTTGATCCCAATGCCCGAGACCTTGGCCGTCAACATAATGGCAAAGATCATCAATACCGCAATCGCCCCCACATATAACAACACCTGAACAGCCGCTATAAAGTCAGCCCCCAGCAACACATAGATGCCGGCTACGGAAAAAAGGCAGAGAATTAAGAACAGCGCACAGTGAAAGATATCTCTCAGAGTGACAACCAGCAGACCCGATACCACGACTACAAAGGAGAATAAATAAAACAGATAGGGAGCTATAGCCGAATCCATATCAGACACTTTCTCCTTTCTCAGTTGGATTTGTCGGAGTCTCGGTGGCAGCTTTCGGTGCTGTCAGAGTTGGTGTCAAAGCCGCTTCGGTCGTAGCAGTCGCTGCAGGAGCAGCCGCAGCGGGAGCCTTCCTGACTCTGGGAGTGTACGCTACATCGCGACCCAGCTCTTGCAGTCTGTGCATATCGTATGTGAGACTTGGTTTGTCGTAGGTTGAAAATTCATACTTGGGCGTCAGTTTAATCGCATCGAAGTTGCAGGCCTCTTCACAGAGTCCGCAGTAGCAGCAGATGCTGTTATCTACGCTGAACGAATCAACTTTCCATTTCTTGTCGTCACCGCGATGCCGCTCGATCATAATCGCCGCGCACGGACAGGCTTTGGCGCACAGCATACAGGCGGTGCAATTTAACTCGCCGGTTTCTTTGTTCGACAACAGCACCACGACACCGCGAGAGCGCTCCGGCATCGTCCAACGCTCAGTCGGATACTGCAGGGTGATTGCATGGCTGAAGAGATGACGCAGTGTTACCCAGAGCCCAATCAAGAGGTTCTTTATGCCGCTGAGAACTGGAAGATCGTATGCCATGCTCTTTTACCTGAAAAGAAATCCCGCGACAATGAGGTTCAAGAACGCCAGTGGCAACAGGAACTTCCAACAGAACTCCATCAGTTGATCGACGCGCAGTCGCGGATAGGTCCATTTGAACCATATGATTACGAAAACAATTAAGAACGCTTTGAGCAAAAACCAGAGCCACGACGGCAGGAACGGCCCGTGCCAGCCACCGAGGAACAGAGTTACGGCAACAGCAGAAACCAAAAATAGATTCAGAAATTCTGCCATGAAGAACATCGCGAATTTCATGCCTGAGTATTCGATGTTAAAACCGGCCACCAACTCCTGCTCAGCTTCGGGAATATCGAAAGGCGCGCGGTTCGTCTCGGCGGTGGCGGCAATGAGATAGATCAAAAATCCCAATGGTTGCCGGAAGATGAACCAGTTGTAAACCTTCTCCTGCGCCCCAACGATCGCCACCATCGACAGTGATTGTGTCGCCACGATTACGCCGAGTACCGAAAGAGTCAGGGGAACTTCGTAGCTGACAATCTGAGCCGCCGAACGCATTCCGCCCAGCAGTGCATACTTGTTGTTCGAACTCCATCCCGCCATTAACAGCGAGATCACCGTGAATGTTGTGATGGCAAAGATATAGAGAATACCGATGTTCAAATCCGTTGGCCAAAGGTTCTTACCCCAGGGCAGGCAGGCAAACGCCGCAAACGATGAAGCGAAACAGATTACCGGGGCCCAGTAGAACACTTTGCGATCTACCGTCTTGGGAATGATGTCCTCTTTCTGGAAAAGCTTGATACCATCGGCAATCGTCTGCAGCCATCCGTGCCAGCCGGTGCGCATCGGACCAAAACGCTGCTGGAAATGCCCTGAGAGTTTTCGCTCCCACCAGACCAGAAACAGGATGATCAGAAACGCCATACCCATTACCATGGCCGCAGCGCCGATCATCTCAATCAGATCAACCAGCCAGGTTGGCAAGCCTAGCGAACTAATCCAATCACCAATAATCTTAAGCAGCGGCGATAGCTCCAACCTCATCGGTCAACCTCCGGCAGGATGACATCCAGGGATGCGAACATGGCTACCAGATCGGCAATCATTATTCCCGGAGCAACTTCGGGAATCAACTGCGTGTGGCAGAACGAACCGCCCCGAAGCTTCAATCTATATGGCTTTGTTGAACCGTCGGAAATAATATGACAACCCATCTCTCCGCGCGAGTTTTCGATTCGAGCATATTCTTCACCAACCGGCGGCTTGAACAGCGGTTTCATTTTGGCTTTGATGTCACCCGTTGGTAATTGATCGAGTGCCTGCCTCACGATTTCATTCGACTGGCGCAACTCCTTTACACGCACCATGTAGCGATCCCAAACATCGCCAACCGTGCCGGTCGGAATCTCGAACTTGAAGCGGTCATAAATCGAATAGGGGTCGTCGCGCCGCAAGTCCCATTCGACACCGGCCGCTCTCAGAACCGGACCGGAGGCGCCGTAATCAAGGCACACCTGTTTGTTGACGACGCCGACGTTTTTTGTGCGCGCCAGGAAAATCGGATTTTCGGTCAGCAGCGCCTCGTAATCATCAACCCGATGCTGGAACGTGTCCACGAACTTGCGCGCCAGCGGCAGAAACTGCTCCGGTATATCCCGGGAAACTCCGCCGACTCTGATATAGTTGTAAGTCAGGCGCTGACCACAGGTCATCTCGAAGAGATCCATGATCGTCTCGCGCTCACGCAGACAATAGAGAAACGGCGTGATGGCGCCGAGATCGAGCGAAAATGTCCCAAGGAAAATCAGATGTGAGGCAATTCGGTTAAGCTCCAGCATGATCACGCGCAGATACTCCGCGCGCTCCGGGACTTCAACAGCGGCGATACGCTCGGCTGCCAGACAGAAGACTTCCTCCGTCGCCATCGACGTGACATATTCAAAACGATCAAGCAACGGGATACACTGCGGGTAGGTTCGATTCTCGCAAATCTTCTCGATAGCGCGATGGAGATAGCCCACGTGTGGCTCGGCGTTCTTGATGATCTCGCCGTCCATTCGCAGAAGCAATCTAAGCACCCCATGCGTCGACGGGTGCTGTGGCCCCATGTTGACTTCGAATTCTTCGGAATATCCAGCCGCGGGTTCTCTCATCCACCAATCTCCGGCAGCTTGACGAAGTTCCTGCCCGTCCAGTCCCGCAGCATTGGAGGTCCTTCATCCCAATCATCGGGAAGCAGGAGTTGCGTAAGATTCGGGTGTCCCACGAACTCCACGCCAAACAACTCCCAGATCTCCCGCTCAAACCAGTTAGCGCCTTTGATCACGGTACTGATCGTATCAATCTTGCCGCCGAGGCGGTCAACCTTGGTGCGCACGGTGAGCTTGTGCTTGTATTCTATCGAAGAGATGAAATAGACAATATCAATATTCGTCGTTATGTCTACGCCGGAGATGGACGATAAATACGCCATCTTGAGATCAGGATGCGTCGTAATGAATTCAAAGAACGCCACCACGATCTTCGGGTCAATCTGTACCGCTGTCTGTTTGGGATTCAGCTCGATCGCTTCGACTTGGGATGGAAACTTCTCGACGAGCAGTCTGATAATGGTTCTGCTATCAGCCACGCTTATCGCTGCTCCACTCTTGCAGCTTCTCGTGCTTGATCTTTTCCTGCAACTTGATACATGCTTCCATCAGCGACTCCGGTCGCGGCGGACATCCGGGCAGATAAACATCTACCGGAATAATCAGATCCACTCCCTTGAGCACCGCATACGAATCATAATAGAACGGGCCGCCGTTGCAGGCGCATCCCCCCATGGCAATTACGTAACGCGGCTCGGCCATCTGCTCGTACAAGCGTTTCACCCGGGGCGCCATCTTATAGGTAATGGTGCCGGCAACAAACATCAGATCGGCCTGACGTGGCGAAGCGCGGAAAAACATACCGAAGCGATCAAAATCATATCGCGATGCCCCCGTGCACATCATCTCGATAGCGCAACAGGCGGTGCCAAAAAGCAGATACCACATTGAGGACGCGCGCGAAATGTTCAGCACCTTCTCTAATGATGTGGCAACGATTGCGCCGCCCGGAATCTTCTCGGCGATTATCGGAACTCTCGAAATTATACCCATTTGAGCATTCCTTTCTTCCAGGCCCAGAGCAAACCAACCAAGAGGATGCCGACAAAGATCAGCATCTCGATCAATGCGAACAGTCCCAGAGATTTGTACGCAACCGCCCAGGGGAACAGGAACACGGCTTCGACGTCGAAGATCACGAAAATCAGCGCGAAGATATAAAACCGGGGATTAAACTGAATCCAGGACGAACCGATCGCCGGCTCGCCGCACTCATAGTTGCGCAGCTTCTCGTCCGACGGTCTGTGGGGGCGAATAAAGCGGGCGATCCAGACGGTGGCGATAACAAACACCAGCCCGAGCAACATGAAGATTCCGACTGGCGCGAAGCTCGTCAAGTTCATCTCATAAGCTCCATTGAATGAGCGAGTTAGTGATTTGTTTCACAAGTCCTTACCGTTCAATCACTCACCGAACAAATTGCGGGCAATTAAGCATGACACGCCCAATAGTCAAGTCTTTTTTGAAAAATAGACACACTTAGATAGACCCGATTTCCCCACGTATCGGAAGTTACTAAGTTAGTAAACGCTAACGTAATGAGCAGAGGATGGTTATACATGCGCGGCACTCGTTCTCGCCTGCCACACCATTTACCGCGCCGTCAGGAATTCCTTCCTGACGGCTTTGTCCTGTTGTTGTCATTCCCGCGAAAGCTGGAATCAGGATTCGTAATTTCGTGGGCTATCGCGTCGGCCACCGACCGCGACCTGACGTTTTTGCTTTGCGCTGCACCAATGATTGTGTAGTATTCCGGCAATGGTACGCTACCGGAAAATGGCAGAAGAATGAACGTTGAACTCTTCCCCCAATTGAATACGGCGCGCCTTGGCGACAACCGACAAGAGCGAAGGCTCTTCTTGCCTACGCTGATTCACGAAGAATCCCTGCAGTCGCACCTCTCCGGGTCAGCCCGCGACCATGCCTACGAGATCATCTGCAAGTGGGCTAAGCTCGAGGCGACTGGCAAATTGCAGAAGAAGAAAGAGACCACGCTTGAAGGCGAATTCCTGACGGAAGTCTTCGGCGAAGCGTTGGGTTATACTCTCTTTTCCGAAAACAAAGACCATTGGGATATTCAGGCGAAGTACACAGTCAACGGTGGCATTGCCGATGCGGCGATTGGGTTTTTCGAACATGACGGTCGCTCCGTACCTGGGGCGGTGATAGAATTGAAGGGACCGACCGCCAATCTCGACCGTGACCGCTTCAACGGACGAACGGCGGTTCAGCAATGCTGGGATTACCTGTATGAGCTTCCGGATTGTCACTGGGGAATCGTCTGTAACTACGTTAGTTTCCGACTCTACCACCGAAACCAGACAAAGCGCGCCTTCGAGCTTTACACATTGGACAGACTGACGGAGCGAAAGGTCTTTGACGAGTTCTACTGCGTCTTCCAACGCGGTGGGCTTCTTCCCGACGATGACCGCCGACCGCGGGCGGACATTCTTCTTATTAGATCCGGTGACCGTCAACTGGAAGTTGGCGACAACCTATATAGTCTTTACAGTCGCAGTCGTCGCGAACTCATCGCGCAACTAATGAGCAAGCCGCACGGCTATTCGTTGGAGAAGGCGATAAAGGCCGCTCAGAAGCTCATCGACCGTATCATCTTCATCGCCTTCTGTGAAGATCGAGGGCTCTTGGATGAATTTACGATCAAACGCGCGGATGAGCAGTTTGCCGCCTTCGATCTGGTTACCAATCCGCGTTGGCGTAACTTCGTCAATCTCTTCGGATTTGTTGACAAAGGAAGCAAGGAGAAGCGCATTCCACCATACAACGGCGGGCTGTTCAAGAGGGACGAGGATATTGATGATCTTAACTTGAGCGATACCCAAATCGGGTTCTTTGGTGGAATCGGTCGCTTTGATTTTCGCGACGAAGTTAATGTCGAAGTGCTTGGGCATTTGTTCGAGAAGTCTGTGAACGATATCGAGCGCTTACGTCTCGGTGCGCTGTTCGAGGCCGAATACGAAAGCGGCGAGACTCCCAGAATGGGCAAATCCCCCGAACGCAAACGTTCCGGTATCTACTACACCCCTCGCGAATTCACCGAGTTTATCACCCGCCAGACCATCGGGCAATTGATTGAAGAACGTCTTGCCGAAGTTGCTAAACGAAATGGTTTCGATCTTGATGAACGCGGAGTGGTTGGTCCGAGTCCCGAACGCGCCCGTCTCTGGAGTGAGTGCCTTGACACTCTCCGACAACTCAAGGTTGTCGACCCCGCTTGCGGCAGCGGCGCCTTCCTGATTGCTGCCTATGACCTCTTGGAAGAAAAGTACTCGGAAGTTGTCGGACACTTGGAGTATCATGCAGGCGAACCTCCCGCCGAAGCCATCTGCGACATTATTCTGCGCGACAATATCTTCGGCGTGGATGTCACTCCCGAGGCGGTCGAAATCTCGCAGTTGTCACTCTGGCTTCGCACGGCTCGCAAGGACAAGTCTCTGGCCGACTTGTCGCAAAACATTATCTGTGGTAACAGTCTGGTTGATGACCTGCAGGTGCATCCGGCAGCAATGACGTGGCAAGATAAATTCCCGCAAGTGTTTGGACGTGACGAAAAGGGTTTTGACTGTGTCATCGGCAACCCACCTTGGGAACGCCTGAAATTGCAGGAGCGTGAGTTCTTTGATTTCACCAGCACCGAGATTGCTTCGGCGGTCGACGCTGCCACTCGTCGCAAATTGATCGCCGAGTTGGAGAAAGCGAATCCCGACCTGCATCAACGATACACCGCCGCGAAAGAAGCCGCGGACAAGACGCTGACTTATGTCCGTGACACCGACCGTTTCCCGCTCACCGGCAAAGGTGATGTCAATACCTACACGCTCTTCGCCGAATTGGCCCACAGCATTGTCGCGCCGCTTGGGCGTGTTGGCCTACTCGTTCCCTCCGGCATATCTACCGACATGACCACCAAGGAATTTTGGGGCAAGCTTGTCAAGGACAAATCGCTTGTCGGCATGTATGACTTCGAGAACAAAGCGCCGGTCTTCGCAGATGTTCATCGTTCGTTCAAGTTTTCCATTCTGCTGTTCGGTGGAAGCAAACGAAAGACGGACGCTGCCGATTTCGTCTTTTTCGCTCACAAGATTGAGGAACTTTACGACCCTGCCCGACACATCAGACTCTCGGCCAAAGATATCAAGCTCGTCAATCCGAACACACTCACATGCCCGATATTTCGCTCCCAGCGAGACGCCGAACTCACAAAGGCCATTTACAAACGTGTGCCGGTGCTGGTAGACAGAAACCGCGAAGAAGGCGGCAATCCGTGGGGAATCAAATTTGTGAGGATGTTTGACCAAACCAATGACGCCGAATTGTTCAAGACAGAACCGGAACTGAAGGAGCTTCGCTGCAAAAGGCATGGTGCTCACTGGAAAAAGGGCAAACAGACGTATCTCCCACTCTATGAAGCCAAGATGATCCAGGTGTATGACCACCGCGCTGCCAGCGTCGTGATCAAAGACGAGAACTGGATGCGTCAGGGCCAGACCGCCGACACTACGCCAGTGCAACATCAGAATCCGGAATATGTAGTCGAGCCACGCTGGTGGGTTGATGAACAGGCAGTGTACGATACTCTTGGGAGAACGGCTCTGACGCACTTTGTAGGACTCAAAGACATCACGAGCCCGACCAACCAACGAACCATGATCGCCGCTGCAATCCCGTGGTCGGCTGTGACAAACCATTTTCCTCTGCTGCTGACCACCTGTGATTCCAAACTCGAAATGTGTTTGCTTGGGAATCTCAATTCGCTCGCGCTCGACTACGTTACGCGCCAGAAAATCGGGGGTGTTACCCTCAACTTCTTCATCGTCGAGCAACTCCCGACATTTCCGCCCGGCTTCTACGCCGACCGCTGTCCCTGGGATCAGCGGCAATCGCTCGAAAAATGGGTCTCTAACCGCGTCCTCAAGTTGACTTGCACGAGTAATGACATGATTCCACTGGCGGAGGCAGCCGGACTTGAACCACCTGTCCATCCGTGGAAGCCAGCCGAACGCGCCGACTTAATGGCTCAGCTTGATGCCGCCTACTTCATCCTCTATGGCATCAAGCGTGATGACGTTGAGCATATTCTATCAACCTTCACTGGCGCTTCCGAAGCGCCTCCTGACATGTTTGGCACTGTCAGCGTTGCCGACAAGATATTGAAGCATTACGATCATCTTCGCAGCAAGATGGGTGCGTAATTCGTTTGTAGGAGCGACTTCAGCCGTTCGCCCCGATTCCAAAGGGGTCGCGACCTGCTTTAGAACCTGCCCTCCCAAATCTCTCCTTGACATTACCGCCCCCCGACTCTACCATGCTTTCCGCCGACTATGAAAACGACAAGCACACTCCGATACGATTTCTGGGACATTCTCAGAGCCCCACGACTTGCTTTATCAGGCAAATACCTGCTGGCACAGGCGCGACCGCTGGCCTATGGCTACGCGGCGTATGTAGTGCTGACCTATCTGGCGATGCTCGTTGAAGGTGGCGCGCTCGCTGAACTCTGGAATGCTCACACGCTCTTTCCGTTTACGAGTCTGGGGTTGTCGCATTGGTATGGTTGGACGATCTGGGTCGTTGGCATTGTTCTTGCCGCCGGTTTCTATGACTATGGCAACATGACTGTCGCCAAACTAGCGCTGGAGGAACTCAAGGGGAACCTCTTCTTTACACGCAAAGATGCTGCCAAAGAAGCACGTGCCAACCTGCGATCTCTCTGGGTTGCTGCCGCACTACTGATTGTACTGATCGTTGTGCTGTCGCTCTTGCAAGGGTTGATCGGGCTGGTCGTGTTGATTCCCTATATAGGTGAGATCATCTACGCCGTGATTTACGCCGTCCCGTTTGTGCTCTGGTCGCTATTCGTCGTGTTCTTGGCATTTGGTTTGATTACGGCGATCTTCACGTTACCGGCAATTGTAACCGCCCGGGAGAAGGACGCCTTTGGCGCCACCTTCTATATATATAATGTTATCTGGACACAGCCGCTCCGCTGGGTCTCGCAAACTGCTGTCGGACTGGTCATGGCCAAGCTCGGCATTTTCGTTTTCGGATACTTCCTGATGCGGGCGTTGCAGTTGACCAACTTCACAACTTCGCTATTTTCCGGCGAGAAAGTGAAGGGCATCGTTTCAACCGGCTACTTCGCACTGGCGCCTGTGCAGGAAGTGCTCCGTTTCTTCACTTCCCTCTTTCCCGGATCGACAATCGACTGGATGCCATCGGCGTTGCGCGGGTTGGAGTTCAGTCTTGCCTCACAGCCAACCACCCAAGTGATAGCATCGTTGATTATCCTAATCACTCTGGTCATCCTCTGGATCGTAGTCATATCCTATGGCATAAATATCATCACTTGTTCGCAGTTGATCGGGTTTATCTACATTCGCAAGTGCGAGGACGGCGAGAAGCTCGGCGAATCGCCGGCGCAGGGGGGCAGTGATCCGCATGAACTCATACCAAGGTCTACTCCAGCTCCCGAGAGCGACGTACAAAGTAAGTAGCTAACGGATAGGATGAAATGAAGACGCGCGTTGAACATATTCGCAATTTTTCTATCATTGCCCACATCGATCATGGCAAATCCACGCTGGCTGACCGCTTGCTGGAAATGACCCACACGATTGAAGGCTCGAAAATGCAGAAGCAAGTGCTCGACGACATGCCGCTCGAACAAGAGCGGGGGATTACGATCAAGTCGCACGCCATCCGGATGAAATATCGCGCCGCCGACAAGAAAGACTACATCCTCAATCTGATCGACACGCCTGGACATGTCGATTTCTCCTACGAAGTTTCCCGCTCGATTGCCGCCTGTGAGGGGGCGTTGTTGGTCGTTGATGCGTCGCAGGGGATCGAAGCGCAGACGTTGTCGAATCTTTACAAGGCGCTGGACAACAATCTGGAGATCATTCCGGTCATCAACAAGATCGACCTGCCGCACGCTGAGCCGGAGAAAGTCGCCGAAGCAATCTGCAACTTGATCGGCTGCGAGCGCGAGGAGATCATTCTGGCATCAGCCAAACAAGGAATCGGCATTCAGGAAGTGCTGGAGGCAATCGTCACCCGCATTCCGCCGCCGTTGGCCAATCCCAAAGGTCCGCTCAAGGCGATGATCTTTGACTCCAAGTATGACAGCTACCGAGGCGCCGTACCGTATGTGCGTGTGATGGACGGCGAAGTCAAGAAGGGGGACAAGATCAAGTTCTTCTCGACCCAGATTCAGTACGAAATCGACGAGGTAGGCTATCTGATCATGGATCGCATACCGGCGGACAAGCTGTCGGCGGGGGAAGTCGGCTACGTTATCTGCAATATCCGGAATGTCTCCGAAGCCAAAGTTGGTGACACCATCACCTATGCCGTCGGTGGTGCAATTACGCCGTGTCCGGGATATAAAGAAATCAAGTCAATGGTCTATTCCGGAATCTATCCGGCGACGACCGAAAGATACGAGCAACTCCGCGAGGCGCTGGAAAAACTCAAACTCAATGACGCTTCACTGACCTTTGAACCGGAGTCATCGTTAGCACTCGGGTTTGGTTTCCGCTGCGGCTTTTTGGGGCTGTTGCATTTGGAGATCATCCACGAGCGGTTGGAGCGCGAATTCAACGTCACGATCGTCAACACCGTGCCGAACGTCGAGTATCACGTGCACACCAAGAAGGGGGAGTTAATCAAGGTTGACAGTCCGGCCAAGATGCCGCCGACGATGGCGGTTGAGTACATCGAGGAGCCGTATGTCGCGGCACAGATAATCACGCCGGCTGAATACATCGGCAACATCATGAAACTGATCTCGGACCGACGCGGTGAGTTCAAAGACACGAATTATCCCGATCCGTCGCGCGCCACGATTTCGTTTGAGTTGCCGCTGTCGGAGATCATTTTCGATTTTCACGACAAGCTCAAGTCGATATCGCGCGGCTATGCGTCACTTGACTATGATTTTCTCGCTATGCGGCAGAGCAAGCTGGTCAAGCTTGATGTCCTGCTCAATTCGGAACCGGTGGATGCGTTGTCGTGTTTGATTCACGCCGAGCGCGCCGCCGTTTGGGGACGCAAGCTGTGCAAGAAGCTTGCGGAACTGATTCCACGTCAGATGTTCGAGGTCGTTATTCAGGCGTCCATCGGCACGCGTATTGTCGCGCGTGAGACCGTCCGAGCGATGCGCAAGAATGTTACCGCCAAATGCTATGGCGGCGACATCACGCGCAAACGCAAGTTGATCGAGCGCCAGAAAGAGGGGAAGCGCAAGATGAAGCAGATCGGCACAGTCGAACTCCCGCAAGAAGCGTTTCTCGCAGTGTTGCAGATAGATAGAGAAGGGGAATAGCTGGCACAGGAGAAGATTCCTGACGGCGTTTTGCCACAGTCTACCCACTAACAGCGCGCAGAGCCGTAGGCAGAACAAAAGCGGTTTTGACCTGCAAGTTTTGCCTACAAGCTGCCTATAATATTCATAATGTCAAAGAACGAGCGGGCCTCGACTTGCGTTTCCTGATACGGATGAACAGTCTGTGCGGTCTCGCTGTGTCTTTCAAAGATTGTCCAGGGTCGCCGTTTTCGCGGGAATGGCCGTCGCCGCTGACACGCACTCCTGAACCCCACCTCGAACACTGGACACCCCACACGCGGGAATGGAAGTTAAGAGGCAGACACGGTCTGACAAAATCAGACCAGCCAGGGCGCGGACAGGACAAGAGATCCTCTAGACACAGTCAAACCGACTCATCCAAGACTTATAAGAGTCGGAAACGTGAACGGGTTACGGGGAAAAGGGGACGCTCCTCCATTGAGTCACCGGCATCACAAACGTCCGCTATTGTAGCGATGCCGATCGGACTCGCGGTTGTCACGATACGCTCTATTACTGGGTTCCGGTTGACGGTGTTAACTGTTCTTGCGAAGCTTTCGTCAGGACAGGTTTAACCCAAATCGAAGACGATCGCTACGGAAGACATACGAGACCCATCGGGAGTTGATGGGGCACCGTTGCTTTGATGTGGCAGAGAACCCACAGCAAGCTGTGGGGTACCCATGCTCCGTCAGGAAAGGATTCCTGACGGAGCATACACACATCAAAGCGTGTCAGCCGGACGGCATGTATCAAACAGCGCGAGCCACTTGGTTTGTAGCGACAGACTCACTCACCACGGCGAAGTACGAACATGTCCTGAGTCATAACGGTTATTGTTCGGCATCATATATTTAGCTTAGTCGTTGCCGTTAGACCGCAGGCGATCCCTGATCGAGTAGGAGGTAGAACACAAAAACCAACTTCGTTTTTGCTCTGCCGCTAATCACCCGACCCACAAAGCACTCCGGGGTGACCTTCGGTGCCGCAACCAGCGTTCTACTTACTGGTGTGGGGGTGATTTATCTACAAGAGCACTACAAATAAAGTGTGTGAGCGAGAAGGAAATGTCGAAACCCCGACGGAGAAATTGACAAGTTAGGCATTGTGCCACAAGGGGTTTCGACCTACGAAACTGCCGGAGAGTGTCGGGTTCGGCGCTTCGCTGCGAACCCGACCTACGAGACTAACTGTGTCGCGGGAGATTTATGCAGTGAGGCGCTACAAAAAAACAGAAGGCCGTCGGGTTACACGCTCCGCTAAGTAATTGGTATTGCTGGAGCATTTGTGGACGGCGGACCGCAAGACCCGACGGAACGAGGTTGCGGATTCACGTCAGGGGTGGTGGCCAGACACAGGGTACAGCCAGCAAAGAAAAACCCACCCGACGCAAGGCTTTGGGTGGGGTACAAAGTCACACGCTCCGCTAAGTGATTGGTATTGCTGAGGAATTGCTGGAAGGCGGAGTGGAAGAGGACGGAACGAAGAAAGGCGGGGGTTTTTGTTTGACAAGGGGAAGCAAGTAAATTATTCTGTAAACGTTAGGTTGAATACTTGGGGCTAGGAGCGGGCGAGAGCTAGTAAGAAAGGATGTCAAAACCAAAGCGGTCTTGACCTACGAAACTAATGGCCAACAGAATTGGTGACAGTCTTTCAGCGGCAGTCCGGCAATTAGGAATAGTGCTCAGAGAGCTGGGCCGAAAGATGCCGGTACTTGTATTTGGGGGTGTTTTTGGCGTATATTTCGTCATCCGAATTGTATCGGATCATCCGGCATTGTCTACCGGAATTCTCGGCGCACTTGTCCTAATGATCGCGCTCATTATCTATGTGAAAAGCAAAACCTTCGCTGACACAGCGCTTGCTTTCATTCTCGGATTGTTCACCGTCTTTACGGTTAGCTGGGATCACGAGAAAGTCCTGCTATTCGGTGGATTGTTCTGCGCGTTCATGCTCTTTGTATTTCTGATTTCTTCCATTCGGATAGCCGCCGAAAAGGAATCCGTTTTGACGCAAGCTGCCAGCTATTACGATGTAGACCAGCATAAGCAGGTTTACAAACGGCTTGAAAACATCGTCGATACCAGCAGTCATGGAACGCAGTTGGATGTGAAACAGAGAGCCGATATCGTTAGGTTGTTCTGTTTCCGAAAAGTGCTCCTGGATGAAATGGCCGAATATCTCAGGTTAACGAACATCGTTTTCACGATAACGGACGTTACACCCGAGGATTGCGCGGAATTTGTGATTTCCGTCAAACGACTCGCATCAAATGAACCGGGGTTTGACATGACGATGTCGATCATAAACACTCTTCTGGAACTCCCCTTCAAGCCGTCGGAGTCCTTGAGCCTGCTGCGCCGAATAGGGCATGTGATTCCGCGACGAGAGTTTTCAATACAGGAGTTGCTGGACGAAGTAAAACGCCTGTGTTCAGAGAATCTAGGAAGCGATGAAGTAATCGAGAGACTCAGGCAAACGAGATAGTTCAGTAGCCTTCCCAAAGCGTAGCGTAGGGCTTAGTCAATGCCCCGGGCCGCATAGTCATTGACAAGGACTCAGAAAGTTTCGTAGACTGTTCAAATGGTTTGCGGTAGTACGGGGCATGGTAGAATCTATCGATGCCATTCCACAGGAGGATAGGGATGCGTTCGTTTGCAATATCGGCTTTATCGGTTCTTTGTTTTGTGTTGTGGATGCCGGTGACAGTGACGGCGCAGGAGCGTGATCGGAGTAAGGTTCCCGATCAATATAAGTGGGATCTCACCCCTGTCTATCCGTCTGATGCGGCTTGGAAGGAGGCGAAGCAGAAATTCGTTGACGAACTCCCGGCTATCGAAAAGTATCAGGGGACGCTGAATGTGTCGGCAGACCGGTTGTGGGGATGTCTCGATTTCGTCGATCAGCTCAACAAAGAATTTGCCAGGCTGTTTACGTACGTAAACCTGAGCTTGGATCAGGATATGCGCGTACAGTCGTATTTGGCGTTGCAGCAGGATATCGACCAGTTGGGTGCGACGCTTGGAGAGAAGTCGGCATTTATCGAGCCGGAAATTCTGGCGATCGATCCGGAAACAGTTCAGTCGTTTCTCGCCAGCGACAAGAGACTTGAAACTTACCGTCACTATTTGGACGACATTCTCCGCCGCAAAGCGCACACCGGTACCGCGGGAGAAGAGGAAATCATCGCCGACGCGGATCTGATATCGGGCGCCCCATCGAACATCAATGACGTGTTTCTCAACGCAGATATGCCTTACCCGGAAGTGACATTGAGTGACGGTAGGAAGGTGACGCTCGATCAATCCGCTTATTCTCAACAACGGAGATCGTCGGATCGCGAAGAGCGCAAGGAAGCGCTGGCGGCGTTTATGGGAGAGCTGAACAAGTATGGCCGCACATTCGGCGCACTGATGAATGCGCAGGTCATGAAGGATGTCTTTTATACGAAGGCGCGGAAGTACAACTCGTGCCTTGAAAGCGCGCTGGACGGAGATAATATCCCGGTTCAGGTATACAGCAGTCTCGTCGCAAACGTGAACGCAAATCTGGGGACATTCCATCGCTATCTAAAACTACGGCAGAGGATTCTCGGCGTAGACCAATTGCACTACTACGATATTTCCGCACCGCTCGTGGCCAAGGCTGAGCGGGAATACACGATCGAGGAAGCGCGGGAGGATCTTCTGGCGGCGTTCAAGCCACTGGGGAATGATTATGTTACGCTGGTCAAAAAGGCGTTTGCGGACCGCTGGATTGATGTCTATCCGACTGAAGGGAAGCGCTCCGGGGGATACGCCAATGGTTGGGCGTACGATGTCCATCCCTATGTCATGGTCAATTATGATGGGAGGTACGACGGCATGGAGGGGATGGCGCATGAACTTGGTCACGCGGTGCAAAGTTATCTGTCAAATACTCACCAACCGTTCGCAACGGCGACTTGTCCGAGATTCGTGGTAGAAGTCGCTTCCACATTCAATGAAGCACTACTGATTGATTACATGCTGAAGCAGACCAAAGACGAAGACGTGCGGCTTTCAATGCTTGGCAACTACCTTGACGGCTTTGCAGTCAAGATTTTCCGGGCGACGCTGATATCGGAGTTTGAGCTACGCATTCATGAGATGGCGGAACGCGGTGAGCAGCTTACAGGCGATACACTGAACGGTTTGTATGCCGAGATCACTCGGAAATACTATGGTCACGACAAGAATGTGTGTGTCGTGGATGACGATATCAAATCGGAGTGGGCGAACATTCCGCAGTTGTATTACAACTTCTACGCATATCAGTATGCGACGGCTTTCACCGCCTCGGCGGCGTTGTCGGAGTTGGTGTTGAGTGGCGACAAAGTGGCGACAAAGAAGTACCTCGATTTCCTCGCTGCAGGGGGATCGGATTATTCCATCGCCCTGCTGAAGAAGGCGGGTGTCGACATGGCAACCTCGGAGCCGTTTGAGTTGAGTATGAAGAAGATGAACCGCGCGATGGATGAGATGGAGAAGATACTGGACAAGAAGAAGTGATTGTCCACTTCGGAACCTGATCTATATCACCTATCGATTTTCACTACTCTGGTGCCGGCAACCAGGTCGCCAACGCGTGCCTTCTCCGGTGAGAGAATTATCAAAACAACTCCGAGGATGTTGAAGGCGGGCAGGCTGTCTACAAGTCTCAGGAGGTTTCTGAGTAAGGCTCTGCGCAGACCGGGATTGCCTCCACCTGCCGTGACCACTCGTAGTCCAAGAAGCTGCTTTCCGATGGTATAGCCGAACAATCCTTCGAGCAAGATGAAGTAGACAAAAATCACCAGAAGGAAGATCATGCATAGGGGGTCGGTGATAAACCAGCCAACGCGCCACTGGTGATCGGAGGGAGCCATTAGCCAAACGCCTTTGGCGATTCTGGTCGTGGGAAAGAAAACCGCAGAGAGTAAGAGGCCGTCGATTAGCAGGGCGAGAAATCGACTTCCTAGGCCAGCGTATGCAAGTTTGTTCATTTCCGTGCGTGTGTCCTCACCAGGCTTGGCGTCATGTCGCGAGTCGGCGTGATCTATGGAACTTAAGCCGCGACATCCTAGGCGACAAGAGTTTTTCAAGAGTCCGCCGTGGGTGGGAGTTGGCAAAAACAGAAGCGCCGGTCAGTTGACCGGCGCTTTTGTCTATGTGTAGGTCGAAACCAATGTGGTTTCGAAAACGTGAACTAGTTCAGGCGAATCAATTCAACGCGACGATTCATAACACGACCTTCAAACGTCTTGTTGTCATACTTCGGCTTGTCCGAAGAATAACCCTTGGCAGTAAATCTGTCTTTATCCAGACCTTTGGTCGCGAAGTAATCGACTACGGCTTGAGCACGATTCTGTGACAAGGTGTCGTTCCAGCCGCGTCTGCCTGAAATGTCGGTATGACCTTGGACTTCCAGGTTGACATGCGGGAAGGCGGCCAGCGACTTAGTGACTTCGTCAAGCGCCTTCTTGGCTTTCTCAGTCAGCGTCCAAGTATTGACGATGAACTGGACTTCATTCAGCACCAGCTCTTTTTCAATCTTGAAATCGGTCGGGCAACCATCGGCATCAACCCTGAGGCCAGCCGGCGTGCCGGGGCACTTATCGCAGCCGTCGCAAACGCCGTCGCCATCGGAATCAATCGGGCAACCGTTAGCGTCAACCTTGCAGCAGGATGGCGTATCGGGGCACTTGTCGATGCAATCGGCAACGCCGTCCTTGTCGGTGTCGATGCCGCAACCGTTGGCGTCAACCTTGCAGCCAGCCGGTGTATCCGGGCACTTGTCGCAGCCGTCCCAGACGCCGTCTTTGTCGGTGTCAATCGGGCAACCGTTAAGGTCGACTTTGGCGCATTTGGGCGTATCGGGGCACTTGTCTCTGCCGTCGCAAACGCCGTCGCCGTCCGAATCAATCGGGCAACCGTTTTCATCAACTTTGCATCCGGCCGGCGTGTCGGGACACTTGTCGTCTTTATCGCAGACACCGTCATTGTCACTATCTTCGCACTTGCCAAAATAAGCAGTGAGGACTGCGCCAACCTCGAGCAAGCCTTTGTGGAAGTCAAGGTTGTCGGAACTGGCAAGTTCCTTTGCGTCGCCATCCTTGAAATCGGAGAGCATATGGCTGAAAATATGATAACGGACCGCCGCGCCAATCGAGAATTGCTCGATCAGGTAGTACTCGAAGCCAGCACCGATCATAAGTGTGGCCTGCTGGTCCTGCAATTTGTAGGTTTTGCCTTTGTAAGTGGCTTCGACGATCTTATTGCCGTCCATGGGGTTCTTGATCGACCAGGCGCCGATACCGGCACCAAGAGTCAGGTAGAGATTGTACTCTTTGTCGGGAAACAGGTTGATGACTGGTCCAATTTCCGCGATGTAGTTGCGGAGACGGTATGTCTTAATTCCGTCTTTATCATCCTGCTTCGTGAACTTGGTAGCTCCCGATTCCAGAATACCACCGTGAGTGCGACCATAGACGCCGGTCAAAGCGATCGAAACGTACTTGTGTACGCCCCATTTCACTTCGGCGCCGTGCATGAAGTTCAATTTCCAGGGGTCTTTCATTACGGTGTGGAATCCGAAACGATAGGACAGACCCAACTTGCCGGTTTGATCGTAGGCAAACGAAGGCGCTGCCAAGAAGCCGATCAGGGCAAGCATCGTGAAGAAAACAATTACTTTACGCAAGGTTTGGTACCTCCCAAATAGGGTTTTATTTCTAATTCAGCCTCAGAGGGGATAGTGGCAAAAGGTCCCTCCATGGAAACTCATTCTCCCAACGAAATGCCGGACATACTTCTTCCGGCCAAAATGAAGCGAAAAGGTAAGTCCTCCTCAATTCGAAATCAACAAAAAAACACAAGATTTCCTGACTTAAACTGTCGGTGCATATCACCCTGCCAATATCCCTATACGCGGAAAAGAGCCAAAAGCGCTAACGCGATTACCCCCTAAAATGATCGGGTTTCGTGTTTGAATACCAAAGTGAAACAGTTGCAAAGGAGCTAATGTGAGCCGTTTTAGTATCTATTCTCTTGACAGCACGCACCGGGTGCATATATTCCGGCAACAAATCAGGCAGTTGAGTGTAGAAAGAGACTAAATGGAAGTTTCAGGAGGAGTCAAAGAATGAGCAGAAAATTTCTGATCGCCATCGCTGTGCTGGTCGCGGCCATGTTTATCGGCGCAAGTCTGATGGCTGCCGATCCAGAGAAACCGGCAAAGCCAGCCGCCAAACCTGACACTACAGCCACCAAAGCCGCAGTCAAGTTTGAATATATTGGCAAGGACAAATGCAAGCTGTGCCACATGAAGGATGAGTATGGTTCCTGGCTGACGACGGCACACGCCAAGGCGTGGGAAGCGCTAAAGCCGGAAGAACAGAAGAAAGACTCATGTACTGTCTGTCATAGCACGGGCAAGGATGCCGCAGGCACGCTGTTAACCGGCGTACAGTGTGAAGCTTGTCATGGGCCGGGCTCAGCTTACAGGACTCAGGCGAATATGAAGAACAAGAAGCTGGCGTTGGGAGCCGGCATGACCGAGCCGACGAAGGAAATCTGTGTAAAGTGTCACAACGACAAGTCGCCGAACTTCAAGGGCTTTGATTTCGACAAGTACTCGAAGGATCCGAAAGGCATGCACAAGCTCTTCCCGAAAAAGACCGAGACCAAAGGTTAATTCGCTGACACTGTCAAACTCCAGATCAATTTGACCGTAGAATATAATCGGCGTGCAGTTGGGCACGCCGGTTTGTTTATGTAAGTATGAAGATGTTTGCCACTATCATTACCGTTGCCTCGTTTATCATCGTACTGGCGCATGTCGGTGTGTATTTTTCGTGGCTGAAGTTTTTCCAGATCACCGATCCGGGTTTTCGACGCTGGTTGGCAATCGGCCTGTTCGTTCTTTCGATCAGCTTTGTCATCGGTTCGATGCTGGTGCATCGCTATGAGCATGGCATCGCGGCGGCGATCTATCTGATCTCCTCAATTTGGCTGGGGGCATTTCTGTACATCCTGATGTCGGTGATTCTCACCTGGATTGGGGGCGGAATCAGCGCACTGATTTCCGGCTCGGCACACTGGCGACCGATTGCGACGGGGTTTCTCACTATTGCGGTGGGATTCTCGTTATGGGGTCTCTGGAGCGCCGCAAATCCGAAGATAACAGAGATTACGGTGCCGATCAGAAATCTACCGGCTAGTTGGGAAGGGCGCAAGATCGCGCAGATATCGGATGTGCATCTGGGGGCGATCAACCGGACGGAGTTTATGCGGCATATCGTTGAGGAAATCAATGGTGTCAATCCCGATATGGTCGTTATCACGGGGGATTTGTTCGACGGCGTTGGTGATGACCTTAAAAGTCTGGTCAGCCCGCTGGCGGCGCTGCATCCAAAGTTAGGGACGTATTTCATCACGGGAAATCATGAGACCTATCATGGTGTGGAGGCCTGTATTGCGGCGCTGGATGGGTTGCCAATCAAGACGCTGCGCAATGATATCATTGATATTGACGGCGTCCAACTTCTCGGCATCGAGTTCCCGACTCGTGAGCAGCGATTGGCACTTGAACCGGTCTTACAGAA
>CAIYYT010000185.1 GCA_903930455.1 uncultured bacterium
CCGGGAAACGAGAGTAGTAAGACCACGAGTGAAACCAATGATATTCAGCGACTGATCAATCGCCACGGTGTCTGGGGATATTTCATCGCACTGGGTTTGGCGTTCGTTACAGGATTGTTACTGTCATTTTCGCCCTGCACCTATCCAATGATTCCGATTACTGTCAGCATTTTTGCGGGACAGCAGCGAAGTATCGGCAAAGGATTCGTACTGTCGCTGTTCTACGTCGGTTCAATGGCGGCCGTGTATGGCATAATGGGACTAATCGTAGCGTCGGTGGGAGGGGTGTTCGGCGCCTGGTTGGCAAGTACGCCGGTAGTGATCGGCATTACAGTAGTCTTCGTGATTTTTGCTCTCTCGATGTTCGGTCTATATGAACTGCAGGTGCCGGCGTGGCTCAGGCAGAAACTCGGTGGACGCGCCTCCGCCGGAGGGGTCGGCGGTTCGATCATTCTCGGTGTTGTTGCGGCTCTGGTCGTGTCGCCATGTGTGGGACCTTTTGTCGCGGGGATTCTGCTATATATTGCGACGAGCGGCTCGCCGCTGATCGGTTTCGCCGTCTTGTTCGTATTTGCACTCGGACTGGGAACACTCTATGTCATCGTCGGCACGTTCTCTTCCGCGATCAACGCGCTGCCCGGTTCAGGCATGTGGATGGAAGCGGTCAAGCAGTTCTTCGGATATGTTCTGCTGCTGATGGCGGTTTTCTTCCTGCGCACGATCGTGCCAACGACGATCACTGCCATTGCAACCGGTTTGATTCTCATCGCCTTTGCGGTCTTCTGGGGTGGTCTCGACAAACTCACTTCCGAGTCGAAGTTCTTCCCACGGCTAAAGAAATTCCTCGGTATCATCGCGGTGATTGTTGCGACTTACCTTCTGCTGGGCGCGCTGGTACAATCGGGCCTGATACTGCCGCCGTTACAGGAGTTGCTGCCATCCGGTTCCGTACTAACGGGAGAGAGCGAAGTAAGCCTGATTGCATGGCAGACTGATCTTGAACAGGGATTGCAGCAGGCGCGCACAGCGGGGAGACCGGTGTTGATCGACACCTGGGCTACCTGGTGCGCAAACTGTCGCGTGCTTGAGAAGAGGATCTTTCACAATGCGCAGGTTGCGGCCGAGGCCAGGCGATTTTTGCCGATCAAAGTACAACTCGAAACATCAGACTCCCCAATCACGAAAGATTTCATGACGCGCTTTGGTTTGAAGTTCTACTCATTGCCGACAACGCTCTTGATTGATTCGTCAGGCAAAGTGCAGCGCATCATGCAAGGCGTGGTTGAACCAACAGAGATGTTGACCGAAATGCGCAAAGTGAATTAGTCGCGCGCGCAAGTATTTTCTTCACATCAAAATCAAAATTCAGCAACGCAGTATTTAATTCACTTGTCTTTTGTGAGCGATGACCTATATTCCGGCCGAACAATGATTGACTCTGATTTGGTCCAACGATGGCAACAAAATCTTGCGACGGTAGTAATAATGTTCTGGTGATCTTCCTCGAAGAGAAGCACCGGCAACTCGTTCAATCACAATTCTCCGATACGCTGGAGAGTAGCGACTCGGATGCGTTGTATCGCGCTTTCCTTGAAGATACCATTGCGGCCTGCTTAACTCTGGACTCCTTTGAGCTTGTCATTTCGTCGTCATCGGGTGAAGCAGACAAGATCGTTGCGGGAGCCATCAAGAATCTCAAGCAGAGCCTGAAGGGGAAGGCCAAGACGCGGTTGGAGCAGAATTGTATTGAGTTGTGGGATCAGCCGGAAATGCCTTTGTCCGAAGGACTGCAAAAGACCTTTCAGAAGTGTTTTGCCGGCGGCTATAGTCAAGTGCTGCTGATGGATTGTGTGACCCCGACCATCAGTCACCGCATGCTGGGAGCGGCGCACAAGTTGTTGAAGAAAAAGGATATCGTTTTTGGTCCGACGCTGGAAGGAAGCTATTACCTGATAGGTATGAGCAAATTTATCCCACAGTTGTTCACGCGTATCAACTGGTCGGAGGATGAGTTGATCTATTCGCGCATCGTTGAGGTTGCCCGTGAAGACGGACTTAATTGGGAGGAACTCGAACTCTGGTATGATCTTCAGCAGCCGGAGGATTTGGAGTATCTGGTGCGCGATATCAATGCGTTTCGCATCATCGGCGACGAGTCTTCGGCCAAGCGCACGGAAGGTGTGCTGAATACCCTGATCGAGAAATTTCAGCGTGAGGAGGCGGATTGAACTGGTATAGACTCGAAGAAATGATCTGGCAGCAGGTGCAGGAAGTCGTGCCGGACAAATGCGATCTCATCTTTCTGCCGGTCGGCACGATTGAAGCACACGGCTCGGCGGCAATCGGCACTGACAACATTATTCCGACGGCGATTGCCGATTATCTGGGAGAGAGATTCGGAGCAATCGTTGCGCCCTGCGTAAACTACGGCATTACCCGCTCGCTATACGGTTACGCCGGTTCGTTGACGATCAAGCCGGAGAACTTCAAGAACTATATATATGACATTCTGCAGTCGCTGCATGACAAACGTTTTCGCCGGGTCGTAATAATCAACGGTCATGGCGGAAACAATGCGATGTTGAAGGACGCGGCTTATGATGCGTTCTTCAATTTCGGTCTCAAGATCGCCGTGCTGCACTGGTGGACATTGTGCGCAGACATCACGCAAGAGGTCTATGGCAACCCCGGCGGTCACGCCGGTCAGGATGAGACAGGCTTTGTAATGGCGATTGATCCGAAGTATGGCGTCAAGGAACGGTACGATTCGCAACTTGCGTACACGATGAACGCCGGCGCCGATATCATCCCCGTGCCGGGTTCGGTGCTCATCTATGACAAGGACGGCAGGGGGGAGCCGGACTTTGATGTTGCCAAGGGGAAGGTGTATGCGAAGAAGGTGATGTTGCGGATGGGGGATTATCTCGATGACATCTTCGCGCGTTGGCAGCGGTTTTTCCCGGAGAAGTAGTCAGGGGCCGCGCTGCAGCAGAGGCGGCATATAGAAAAGAAAACGCCGTCAGGAAAGATTCCTGACGGCGCTGTTGTTTGTGCGGTGGTTTGTCTCGGAGTGCTTCAGATGCGATAGCCGACCGAGAGTAGCACTTTGTCGGATGTGTACTTGCTCGACACGTCTCTCTCGCCATCATACAGCGTATAGCTGGCGCGCGCATAGGCGATATCGAGCATCACGATGCGGTCAATCAGAAATCCGAGACCGGCTGAAAACGAGTTGCGATTTTTCTCGATCTGATTGCTCATCAGAGTCCCTGCGATCGGCAATGGATCGTGTTTGAAGCCGCCACGCAGCACCACGCCATATTGGGGGATGACGTATTCAGCGCCGACACGAAGCTGCACTGCGTCGCTATAGTACTTCTGGAGAGCCTTGTTGTTCGGTTTATCGGCTTCGCTTTTGTATTCCAATTGGGACCAGTCGGTGTAACCGACATCCCCCTCAAGCGTAAGCGTCTTGACTCTTAGCGCCGCACCGGCGTTGAAGCTGAATGGATGCTGCAGATCGTATTCGTAACTGCCGACCGATTCATCACGAGCGCCGTTTTCGACTGTCACCTGTGAGTAGTCCTGCTTGATTCTGAAGCGGGTCGGCGAATCGATAGTCAGACCAAGGGTCAGGTAAGGATTCACATCGGCGATCATTCCCAGGCGAATACCAACACCCGAGTACGTGCTGCTGATTTCATCGATGTAGTGTGTCGAAACAAAATCCGCATCACTCTGATAGTCCCACGAGTAATCTTCGTCGCCTCGGTAGTAAATCAAGGTGGTACCGACGGCAAGATGCGGTGAAATCTCCATTCCGGCGCCGGCAGACCATTCTCTCATTCCGCCGGTTGCTTGTTCAAGGGCGTTTTGGGTGTAGATACCGACAGTCCCCGACGCGAAAGTAAAGGTGCGATCGAACGACTTAGAACGATTCACACCAAATGCGATCACCAATGATCCGCGATAAGTGGGAACTGGAACCGTAAGACTAAGCGAGTTCAGACGTGTCTTGGTAAAATCGTCAGTGGCGGCCGTCGATCCGGGAGTTGCGAGCCAGTTGGATACACACTTAACTCTCTCGTTTGACAGAGCGCCATAGAATTCGGGGCGTTTGACGCGCACCAATCCGGCGGGATTGTAGAGTAATGCGGTGCCGTCGAGCACCGATGCCGTGACCGCCTCGCTCATGCCGACGGCGCGACCACCAACACCAAAGAAGTTATCGGCTGAGGACTCGTTGAAGGTGTCCCCCGAACTGCTTTGGGCATAGAGCATGGCCGCAAACGATAGGGTTATCAAGACAGAGAGTTTCAGTAGACGGGGAATA
>CAIYYT010000186.1 GCA_903930455.1 uncultured bacterium
CTTCCCATAAGAAACCTCGTGGTAGTAGTCGGCGACTGAACCGTAGGGCAAGACATTATGGGAAAACAACAACGTATCGAATGTCTCGCGTGAATAAGTATGGGGGCGGTCGTCCCAGTCGACCAGAATCGCCAGTAGCTTAAGCGTGTCCCCGGTGTAGCGGAAACCGTCCATCGCTGCTTTCTCTTGTTGTGTAAGCTGCAGCGGGGGGATTTTGCCAAACTGTCGCGTCATGACGTCGCTTGGGACGTCGAGGATGATACTTTTGGACAAATCGACGGCATAGCTTGATACCGCAGTAAATAAGGCGACGACGACCATCGCCCAGACCTTAGCAGACCTCTTCATGGAGCATCTCTCCTATTGCCCTTGCCAGCAACCACTTTGAAAGAAATTATGATCTCTTTGGCTCGTATTGGTGCGAGTACGACACTGATAATATACATGGAATAAGCGAATTTGGCAAGCGGAATAGAGCGAAATGGCCGCCGCGATCGGCGTGATTACCAGCCTATCGGCGAAAACGATCTGGTGTCGAGGACGTCCAGACGAAACTCCGCGTTATGAAGTCCGTAATTTTTCGGCCGATAATATGGAAGATAGACTCGCGACGCGGAAGACGTACCTGACCAGAGCGTCAGAACGTCTTACTCGGCGGCTAACATACGCACGATGCTCTTTGAATCACTAACCCCAACTTCGGGAGATTTTGGAATGTCAACAGCAAGAATCATATTCGTCGGGCTGCAGGATATTGCGGACGATGTCAATCTCAGTTTCGGCGCGGACAGAAGCAAGTGGTCGGTTGGTTTCGCTGCCACAGGGGGAGAAGCCCTGAGTCAGTTGAGATCGGCGGAGTGCGACGTCGTGGTGACGGAGCTGCAGCTTCCCGACACAACCGCGATCGATTTGCTTCGTCAGGTGCAGGAGGAGTTTCCCAGGACGGCACGACTTGTGCTGTCAGCTACCGGCGACCCTCAGGGCATGATGCGATCACTCGCTGTGGCCCATCAGATCCTGAGCAAATCCTGCAAGCCGGAAACGCTCGAAAAGCAGGTGGCCAATTCGTTGGCGATGCGAATTCTCTTAAACGATGACAATCTGCATGCGCGAATCGCCAGGATAGACAAGCTGCCGGTGCTGCCAAGTATATACAGCCAGTTGGTGGAGGAAATGCAGTCGGAGACCGCGTCCATACAAAAGATTGCGGAGTTGATTCGGCGGGATGTTGCCATCACCGCCCGGGTTCTCCAGATGATCAACTCGGCTCACTTTGGTGTGTCGCGTCATGTTGACAATGCGTTGCAGGCCGTTAATCTGTTGGGTCTTGATATCGTCAAGAGCCTGGTGTTGACGGCCGGCGTGTTCAGTCAGTTTAAGGAGTCGGGGCTGGCGGGGTTTTTGCTCGACGAGATTTATGGTCATAGCCTAACCGTCGGAACCAGCGCGCAGTACTTTGCCAACGCATTCGGTTTGGGTCGTCAACAGGCAGAAGCAGCCCTCACGGCGGGCACACTTCACGACATCGGCAAGCTGATTCTGGTAACGAATTTCGAGAAAGAAGCCAAGGAGATTGTCAAGTCGGTAAAGGAAGAGAACCTACCCCTACACACAGTGGAGCGCCAAATGCTCGGCGTCAGCCACTGCGAGATCGGGGCCCATTTGTTGTCGCTGTGGGGACTGTCGGATCAGGTCCTGGAGGCAGTCGCTTTCCACGACACTCCGGAGACTTCGGCAAACCCGACTCTCAATGTTCTGGCCGCGGTGCATCTTGCGAATGCGTTTGACCATGACGAACACATCCCAAATCGGGAGCCAAGGTTCACGACAGCCAACGTTGACTACCTAAACCAGGTCGGGCTGGGGAGCCAATTGACGCAGTTGCGCGCGCTTTCGCAAACAAAAGAGGCAATGCAAACGGATGGAGCCTCTGTGTAGGAGGCGGTTGTGCTAGCCTGAAGGAGGCTAAACTCCCTGAGGGGCACAAATGATCCGGTTGGCAGGAGTATCTAGTAGCGGGCAACTACATGGAGTTGCCCCCTATTTCGTGAAGGCGATCTTACCTCCTTTGAAATCAATCAGAATGTTATCACCCTCAATAATCTTGTGTTCGATGATTTGCAGAGACAATTCATCAAGAATCTCGCTCTGGATCAGGCGCTTTAGCGATCGGGCGCCGAAGACTTCATCGTAACCGGCGCGGGCGAGGTGCTCTGCGGCGGCTGGACTGATACGGATATTGATGCCGCGTTTCTCCAGGCGCTCGGCGACAAGGTGCATCTGCAACTCAACGATCTTGGCAATTTCGTCCGGGGTCAGGCGCTGGAAGATGATGATGTCATCAACGCGGTTCAAAAACTCCGGCCGGAAGGTCTGACGCAGGATTTCATTGACCGCCTTCTCCTGCTGGACACGATCACGGGCATGAAGGGCGATTTGCTGCGAGCCAAGATTGGAGGTCATGATAACTACAGTATTCCGGAAATCGACGGTGCGCCCCTTGTTGTCGGTCAGGCGTCCTTCATCAAGCAGTTGCAGTAGGACGTTGAAAACCTCCGGATGCGCTTTCTCGATTTCATCAAAGAGAATGACCGTGTAGGGATGCCGACGCACGGCTTCCGTAAGTTGTCCGCCTTCTTCATAGCCGACATATCCGGGAGGCGAACCGATCAGACGTGATACGGAGTGCTTTTCCATGTATTCACTCATGTCGATGCGAGTCAGCATGCGTTCGTCATTGAACAGGAACTGCGCCAGAGCTTTGGCCAGCTCGGTCTTGCCAACACCAGTAGGGCCAAGAAAGATAAACGAGCCGATGGGGCGGTTTTCCTCCTGAATGCCGGCGCGATTGCGACGGACGGCGTTGGCAATGGCATGAATGGCCTCCTTCTGGCCAACTACCCGCTTGGCCAATTCCTCCTCCAAGTGGGCGAGTTTGACGGATTCGTCCAGGAGCATGCGTGTTACCGGGATTCCGGTCCAACGGGAGACAACCTGCGCGATGTCCTCTTCATCAACTTCCTCCTTCAGGATCTTCCGATCCTTCTGCAAGCTGGCCATGTCGGCCTTAGCGGCTTTGATCTGCTTGTCCAACTCCGGCAATTTGCCGTACGTGATCTCGGCAACGCGTTGCAGATTGCCCTGCCGCTCGGCTTGGACCGCTTCCTCTTTAAGCTTATCAACCTGCGCGGAGAGTTGTTTGATGACGTCAATGTGCTTGCGTTCGTTCTGCCAATGCAGTTCCAATCCGGCGTTTTCCTCTCTAATCTCGGCCAACTCCTTCTCCAGTTCGGCAAGGCGCTGACGCGAAACATCGTCCTTTTCCCTTTTCAGAGCTTCGCGCTCGATCTCCAACTGCCGGATACGCCGATGCAAGTGGTCGATCTCCGTTGGCTTGCTATCGATTTCGATGCGCAACATGGATGCGGCTTCATCCATCAGATCGATTGCCTTGTCAGGCAGGAAGCGGTCGGCAATGTAGCGCGACGACAGTTCGACGGCAGCAACGATAGCGCTGTCGCGAATGCGCACGCCGTGATGGACTTCATATTTTTCCTTGATGCCGCGCAGGATCGAGATGGTATCCTTAATTGAAGGTTCCTCGACCATTACCGGCTGAAAGCGGCGTTCGAGGGCGGCATCTTTCTCGACATACTTACGGTATTCTCGCAGTGTGGTAGCACCGATGGTACGGAGTCTTCCTCGCGCCAGAGCCGGTTTGAGCAGGTTGCCCGCATCCATAGCCCCCTCGGCGGCGCCGGCGCCGACAATGGTATGCAGTTCATCGATAAAGAGGATGATAGTTCCATCCGACTCCTCGACCTCGCGCAACAAAGCTTTGAGACGATCCTCAAATTCGCCGCGATATTTGGTCCCGGCGATCATCTGACCCAAATCGAGAGCCAACAGCCGTTTGTTTTTGATTGTCTCCGGCACATCGCCATCCACAATTTTCTTGGCAAGTCCTTCGGCAATCGCCGTTTTGCCGGTACCGGGTTCGCCAACAAGCACCGGGTTATTCTTCGTGCGCCGTGACAGGATTTGCATAATGCGTCGAATCTCATCATCGCGCCCAATCACCGGGTCGATCTCGCCGCGCCGCGCCATGGCCGTCAGATCGTGAGTATACTTCTCCAGAGTTTGATACTTCCCTTCGGGATCAGCATCAGTCACGCGTTGATGCCCTCGGATTGCAAGCAACGCTTTGAGTACTTCATCGCGACTGATCGAGACGATCTTCTTGACCTCGCTCTGATCGATTAGGGCAAGGAAAAGGTGTTCGGTCGAAACGAACTCGTCTCGCAGTTTGCCGGCTTCGCTCTCAGCCTGATCAAATACTTTCTGCAGTTCCGGAGTGACATAAGGCTGCGTAGCGCCGGAGACCCGGGGTTGCTTGGTCAATTCGGCCTTCGCCTTGTCGGCAGTGGCGGACAAATCGATCTCCAAGTGCCGCAGCAAAGTCGGAATCAGCCCTTCCTTTTGTTCGATTAGCACCAAGAGCAAATGCATCGGCGAGAGCGCCTGATGACCCAGTTGCCCGGCGAGTTGCATCGTGCCCTGTACAGCCTCTGCGGCCTTCGTGGTATAGTTACTGAAGTTCATGGCAATGTCACCTCCGCGTTTCTATAATCATAATTCGTCCGTGGCGATTCGTCCATATATTAAGTATACGACCCCAATTGGTCGATCACAAGAACCCACTGTTGATTGGATTCCAGTTGCTCGCCCGTCGGCGCTGGTAAGCGATCCTTGTAAGCATTGGAAATGCCGAAGAGAATAGTGCTGCCAAGAGGGGTGGCGATGTGTATAATGGCCGGGTATGCTGACCAACAAGATTGAAACCCTGCTCTCGTGTTTTGCCACGGCGTTGCTGCTGTCGGCGACACTTATTGCTGAAGGCGCCGATCAACTTGCGATCAAACAGAACCAGACCCTTCCCCACAGCACCGTGGCAATCAGATGTGATTCCGCCGCTAGAGCGGGGAGTGAGTTTGTTGTGGGTTTGGTCTTCAGCGACACGACGATGCCGGTGGCCGGGTTTAATCTGAATATCGAATATGATCGCGGCGCATTGGTGTTTGATTCGGCGACTCTCGGTTCTCTCACGGCCGGAGAATGGGAGTATTTCAGTTCACGGTCAGGATTGATCGACCAGTCTGATTCAGGCAGTGCTGCCGGATTCATCCGACTAGTGGCGCTGGCCGATCAGCCAGACGCGGAGAACAAAACACCGAAGCCGCGCTCGTTAGTGGGACCGGGGGAGTTGGTGCGGATCTATTTCTACGTAAGTGAGCGAAAGGAATATCAAGGTCGTTCGACATTTCTGCGCTTCATCTGGACGAAGTGCGACGACAACTCGTTTTCGGGCAAGGGAGGCATCAAGCTCTACGTCTCGCGCGACGTTTGCGATGCCACCGGCAAACGACTGACCAACGGTGTCGACAAGTACGCCGGTGCAGCAAACAACTGTTTTTCCTCAAGAAACAACGCCCCGGTTAGAGTGCTCGATTTTCACAGCGCGGCGACCGTGATCAGGTAAGATGTCGCGAGTCGCGGCAGGAGTGGACGACGGCTGCGCACTGGACGCAGTGAGTCAACGATTTTGAGATCACTTGTCACGCTCGCAATCAGGATAAGCTACGTTCGTAACAACCCCATTCTTGACATCAACTTTGTCCCGCAAAAAGAAACGGGCGGGTGATTAACCCGCCCGCAGAATACTGTAAACGTAGGAAGCGGAATTGGAGTCCCGTGGTCGGGGGGATTACTTCTTCTTTCCCTTCTCCGGCTCTTCTTCCTTTTCCTTCTTTTTCTCCGTGATCACTTCAGGTTCAGCCGCGGCTTCACCCTCTACAACAGCGCCCTCAACGGCTTCAGCAGCAGCCGGAGCAGCTTCCTTGATCACCGTCGGCGGCTGCACTGTCACAACCGTGCGCGCCTTGTCAGTGAGGATCTCCAGCTTGCCAAGTTGAAGATCGGTCACATGGATCGCTTCATTAATTTTGAGCGCCGTGACGTCAACAGTAATGTGACTCGGGATGTCCATCGGCAGGCAGCTAACTTCCAGTTCGCGGCTGACGACTTCCAGTACGCCACCACCCTTGACGCCTTCAGCGGTGCCGACAATGTGCACCGGCACCATGACGGTGACCTTCTTGGTCAGGTCAATGCGAAGGAAATCGATATGAACGATTTTTGAGGTGACCGGGTGATGCTGTACTTCTTTCACCAGCACTTTTTCCGGGTCGGCCTTACCGACAGCCAGATCGACCAGCACGTTTTCACCCCCACCTGCGTGCAGCAGTCGGGTGAGATCACGCCCATTCACATTGAGCATTTGTGGCTTTTTTTCCATGCCGTAGAGAACGGCCGGCAACATGCCAGACATGCGCAATTTGCGGGTGACGCTTTTCCCGGAACCGGTTCTTTCTTCCGCTTCCAGCAATGTCTCTTTCATCGCTTCTCCTTTATCACAAACTAATCAAATAACTTCGAAACCGACTCCTCGTGCCAGATGCGCCGAATCGCTTCGCCGAAAACATCGGCCGTCGATAATACGGTGAATTTGGATGGGAGGTGTAAACTGCCACGCTCAATTGTATCGGTGATGATCATTTCGGAAATATGCGAATTCTGAATCCGCTCGATGGCAGGTCCGGAAAGGACGCCGTGCGTTACACAGACGTAGATATCCAGAGCGCCGTGTTTTTTGAGCGCGTCAGCACCCAAGACGATCGTACCGGCGGTGTCGACGATATCGTCACGTATGATCACGTTCTTGCCCTCGACATCACCGATGATATTCATGACTTCCGCTTCGTTCACCGATTCCCGGCGCTTGTCAACGATCGCTAGTGGGCATTTGAGCTCTTTGGCAAACGCACGCGCCATCTTGATGGAGCCGACGTCAGCCGAGACAGCCACGAGATTAGAAAGGTGCTTGTCGCGGAAGTAGTCGTGGAAGGTCTTGCCCGCATAAAGATGGTCATGAGGGATATCGAAATAGCCCTGCAATTGAGCGGCATGAAGATCCATAGTGATAATACGATCGGCGCCGGCGACAGTGATCAGATTAGCCACCAGTTTGGCGGTAATCGGCACGCGCGGTTGATCTTTGCGATCCTGGCGGGCGTAACCATAATAGGGCATGACGGCAGTGATTCGTTTGGCGGAAGCGCGTCGCGCCGCGTCGATCATGATCAGCAACTCGAACAGATTCTCGGCAGGCGGGTTGGTCGGTTGGATAATGAACAAATCCGAACCCCGGATATTCTGGTTGATCTGGACTTTCACTTCTCCATCCGCAAACCGTCTGACTTCACAGTCAGTCAACGGCACCCCACAATACTGCGAAATCCTTTGTGCCAGCGGCAAATTGCTGGTCCCTGATATGATCTTTAGCGCATTCTGCATCATAACTCCCTCGAACAGAAACCTTGTATTATAACCCCTTTGCCGGAAAGATCAAGGTGAAAATGGTCGGAAAGTGTAATGGTTTGTCATTATGGCCCCTGTCGATTTTCTCACTAACGCATTGCCTTTCAGTGAATTGACGGGATTGTGACAAGCGCGGCGATCATAATGAGATGGCATGCGCATATGTCGTCAGCCAGATCCGAAGCAGCGCTTGTCCGCAGAGAGCTTCCGTCAAGGGGGAGACTATAGGATGGTTTTCAGGAGAAGATAGCTCAAAACACCGTAGATGGCCGCCCCGGGAAACGTAAGTAACCAGCCTGCCATAATGTTGCCGATGACTTTCCAACGAAGATTGCCAACACGATGCGCGACGGCAGTACCGGCAATCGAACCGGTGGCAACTTGCGTGGTCGAGGTCGGCGCCCCAAGCAGCGCGGCGGTGATAATCACAGCGCCTGCTGCACACTCGGCCGCACAACCGTCAATCGGTTCGTGCAGGCGCGTCATTTTTGATCCCATAGTCTTGATGATGCGCCAACCACCAACGGAAGTTCCAAGCCCCATCGTGAAAGCCGAAGCCACTCGAACCCACAAAGGAATCTCAAAACTCTGAATTACGCCGGCCGATAACAGCGCCACGGTGATAATGCCCATGGCGTTTTGTGTGTCGTTCATGCCGTGTGACAGAGCCACAAAAGCCGCTGAAGCAACCTGCAGCTTCTTGAAAACGACTGCAGTTTTACGGTAGGCAAACGGTTTGGCGAGCCAACTGAACAAGGTGATCAGCAACATTGCGATAATCAGCCCGGAAAAAGGAGAGAAAACCATCGAGATCATAATCTTGCGGAGACCCGGTTCCACGAGAACGGAAAAGTTGTAGTGAGTCGCAAAAAGAGCTACACCAATCAACCCACCCACAAGCGCATGCGTTGATGAAGATGGCAGTCCTAGAAACCAAGTTGTATATCCCCAGAGAACGGCTCCGATCACTGCGGCCAGGAGCATCGGCAACGTGACAAAATTGCTGTCGACCACGCCTTTGCCGATCGTGTAGGCGACGGCAGTGTGGAGCAAGCCGCCAACGAAGTTCAGAGTTCGAGCCATGATGATCGCCTTGCGGGGGGACATGGCGCGTGTTGCTATCGTCGTGGCAATTGCGTTGGCAGCATCATGGAAGCCGTTGACGAAATCATACATCAACGAAGCAGCGATGATGAGAATCAGAAGAAGCTGATCAGACATTCTCGGCTACCAACCGTCTCAGAGTACCGGTCAGTTCGGTGCAGGCGTCAATTGAGCGCTCGAGTTCTTCATAGACCTGCCGCAGAATAAAGAACACAGCGACGTGACGGGTGTACTCGACATTGGCGTGGATAATGGGAAGCAGTTCGGCAACGCTACTGGACCCGGTGACGTCTTGGATGCGCTCTTCCAGACTGATGCGGTCGTGGCGGATTTCCTGAAAACGGCGTCGCAAACCTCCGTGATAAATCTCGTCAGCTTGTGTCTCCAGCCGATCGACGGCGCGGAAATATGGTTCAATGCGGCGATCGTGCGGCAACGACTTGACCGCCTTGGCGATCTCTTCGCAGGCATGATGAATGATCGGCGCCATTTCCCGCATCTCTTTGTCGCTGGTGGGAAAGTCATAGACCACATAGCGGTTGGCGGCATGGTTGACGTGCTTCATGATGCGGAAGGCATCGTCGTTAAACTGGCTGATTTCGGAACGGTCAAAGGGGGGCTGCTGGGATCGGTTGAGCAGGTCCTCAATCGATTCGTTAATGCGATTGCAGCGGGTCAGACAGGTTTCGATCTTTCTACTGATGACCGGGCGCTCACTGACGGGAGCATCAAATAGCTCGACCAACATGAAACTTGCGTCCACCAGATTATCCACGGTTTCGTCAAAGAGCTTGTAGAACTCCTTATCGCGGGGCGGAAGGAGCCGAATATTCTTCACTTTTTTGAGAAAATCTAACACACCCATAATTCTGCCTTTACGTCGTGCGACGACCGAATATGTTGGGGTTGTCTATGTCGTGAGTCTATGCTATCGAGATAAATCACTCTGCCGTCATCCTTGTCGAGTAGAGAGAAAACTGACTCAACCAGTTTGGTCGGGCAAAGATAGCGAAATTGGTTTGCGGGTCAACTGAAATTGAGATGGGATGCCAGACAAGGAGTTGTCCCTTTTTCACATGCCGCAGAGTGGGATTTCACGCGCCGTCGGGAATCCCTTTTCAACGTAATTCATGCAGTCCGGTGCTGTCAGGATGGGAATCCTGACTGCGCAAGGAAGGATTATCGGCTCTCTGCGTCTCTTGGAGCGGGAGTCCGAGAGTCGGCTTACCAGATTTTCAACCGTCTTTCAATCAGGGGCGCACGGCAAGCCTGGGCTGTCAATACGATTTGGAGCCATGACGGATAATTTCGCCGTCGACCATGTAAATCACGTCTTCGGCGATGTTGGTCGTGTGGTCGGCGATGCGTTCGAGGTTGCGTGAGACTGCGAGCATCTGAATCAGTGTGTCCATCTTGTCGGGATTCCGGCGGATATGTTGCTGCACTCGTTCATACATGCTGCGGTTGATGGCGTCAACTTCGTCGTCCGCCGCCAACACCGTATGCGCCAGCTTGGAGTCGAGATTAACAAGTGAATCGAGTGCCGTGTGTAACATCGCTTGCACTTTCTGCGACATCTCCGGGAAATCGTAAGGGCTTTCCACGCGTTCCTGTTTGGCGATGGAGGCAGCTCGCTCGGCAATGTTGGCGGAAAGATCACCGATGCGCTCCAGATCATTGTTGATCTTGAGAACCGCGATGATAAAGCGGAGATCAATTGCGACCGGTTGGTGCAGCGCCAGCACCTTGAGACAATCTTCTTCCACCTCTACTTCCATGTTATCGATTTCGATGTCGGTTTCAACTACCCGCCGCGCCAGTTTGTCGTCGCGCTCTCCAAGCGCTTTGACAGCCAGCCGCAAATCTTCCTCGACCAAGGCGCCGAGCGCAAGAATCTTACGCTTGAGCCGGTCAATCTCTCGCTGTAAATGCTGAGCCATTCTTTTGTCCTCTATTTCCTCAGATCATCCGAAGCGGCCGGTGACATAGTCTTCGGTCTGCTTTTTATCCGGTTTGGTGAATATCTTCGGCGTTTCGCCAAACTCCACCATATAGCCTTCATAAAAAAAGGCCGTATAGTCAGAAATACGCGCCGCCTGCTGCATGTTGTGAGTCACAATCACGATTGTGTATTGGCGTTTGAGTTCGGCGATCAAATCTTCAATCTTGGCGGTAGATATCGGATCGAGGGCGGAGGCGGGCTCATCCATCAGCAACACTTCGGGGCGAACTGCCAGTGCCCGCGCAATACAAAGCCGCTGTTGCTGGCCGCCGGAGAGCATGTAGGCGCTGTTATTAAGCTTGTCTTTCACCTCGTCCCACAAGAATGCTCTCTTGAGCGTGTCCTCAACCGCTTCGCCGATGATCTGTTTGTCTTTGATACCGTTGACTCGCAGGCCATACGCGACATTGTCGAAGATCGATTTCGGGAAAGGATTCGATTTCTGGAAGACCATACCGACGCGCGTTCTCACGGTCGATACATCCCTGATTTCCCGATAGATATCAACGCCATCGAGTTTGACAGTCCCTTCCCTGCGCGTGCCGGGGATCGTTTCGTTCATGCGATTCAGCGCCCGCAGGAAGGTCGACTTACCGCAACCGGATGGCCCGATAAACGCGGTCACGCGGTTCTCCTCGATGTTCAGAGACACCTGGTGCAGCGCCTGAGATTGTCCGTAGAAGAAGTTGAGATCATGTATCTCGATTTTCACTCTGCCGGCTTGTCGCGGGGGATGCACGCGCGACGCGGCTTCAAGTTTATTGGCTTCTAATTCAGCATCAAACACTTATTCGCCTCGACCGTATCTTCGATCTAATCAGGATTGCTACGAAGTTCAAGAGAAACGTCAACACCAGCAGCACCAAGACGGTTCCATAGAGAATTGGTTTAGTCTTCTCGATATCCGGTGACTGCGTGGACATCACATATACGTGATAGCCAAGTTCCATAAACTGATCATTAAGCGCCTTGGGAAGATAAGGCAAATAGTAGGCCGCACCAGTAAACATAATCGGCGCGACTTCACCGGCGCCTCGGCTAATTGCCAGAATCGCTCCGGTGAAAATTCCGGGTAGCGCCTGTGGAATGATTATGCGGATGATGGTTTGCAGTTTGGTGGCGCCTAGGGCATAACTTGCGTCTTTTAGCTCGCGCGGAATGGCGCGCAAGGCTTCCTCTGTGGAGACAATTACTACCGGTAGGGTCAGCAGCGCAAGCGTCAAGGCCGCCCAGATAATCGCCGGTTGTCCCCAGACCGGTTTCTCCGCACCCAGAAGAGTGGTATCAATGCCGTGGCCGATAAATCCGATGAAGAATCCGAGTCCGAATAGCCCGAACACAATTGAAGGTACACCGGCCAGATTGTTGATCGCGGTGCGAATTATTCGGGTGGTGCGCGAAGTGGGACTGGTGTATTCGTGAAGATAAACTGCCGTCAGTACGCCTACCGGTACACCGGTAAGTACCATCAGCAGCACTAGAAAGACAGTGCCGAAGATCGCTGGGAAAATGCCACCGGCTTCCATTCCGTGCTCCGGGGGTTTGCTCAAAAATTCCCAGCTGATAGTGCCCAATCCGCCGTGTAGGACATTTAACAGGATCACCGCCAGCATCGCAATGATGATGATGACCGCAGAAAGAGTTAGGCCGCGGGGGATCAGACCGCTGCTTTTGGGTTTGAATTCGAGTGCTGGACCCGTCGATGCTGCGATGGCCGTGTGATTTGTCATGATAGCTTGCCCTGAAATCTGATTTTGAGACGCTGAAGCACAATTTCGCCTCCGAGATTCACGAGAAACGTGAACAGGAAGAGCACCGTCCCAATAAAGAAAAGTACGTTGTAGTGGGCACTGCCGAAGACAACCTCCGCCAATTCAGCCGCAATTGTCGCCGAGAGTGTGCGCGCCGAATCAACAAAACTGGCTGAGACAATCGCCGCGTTGCCGGATGCCATGAGGACAATCATCGTCTCACCGATTGCTCTGCCGAATCCAAGTACGATACCGGCGGCAATACCGGGAAGCGCCGCGGGGAGAACCATCGTAAATGAGACCTGCCAAGGGTTCGCGCCCAAGGCGCGGGCCGCATCACGAAGGGAAGTCGGCACCGAATTCATGGCGTCCTCGGCGACGGTGAAGATGATCGGAATAATTGCCAGACCGAGCGCAATGCCTGCGTTGAGTATGTTAAGGCGATAGGTCAGACCAAGTGCATTTTGCAGGAACGTGGCCAACACGATCAAGGCGAAGAATCCGAGCACGACCGACGGAATGCCGGCCAGTAGTTCAATCACAGGTTTGATAATTTCCCGCATCCGCTTGGAGGCAAACTCAGCCGAATAGATCGCCGCCCCGATAGCCAATGGCGCTGCAAAAAGCATGGCAATGATTGCCGCCTTGATCGTTCCTAAAAACAGTGGCCAGAGCGAATACTTTGGATGATCGGAATTGGGTTGCCAACTCCACTTCGCCGGTTTATCGGGTTGAAACTGCTGCTTGAAAGTCATCTTGTTAAGGCTGGCTTCTTTTTGAACCTCGCTGCTTGTGAAGATCGGTGTCGCTTCTTTGAAAATAAAAACGAAAATCAGCAGAATAGCGATCAGCGCGGCAAAGGCGTTCACCGCGATAAATTTCTCCCCTAGGAATTCGCGCCAGCGCGATTTGGGTTTGAACTGGTAAGGTGTCATGCGGCTCTTCTCACTTTGCGCTCACCGGTACAAAGCCCGATTCGACGACGACCTTCTCCCCTTCCGACGAAAGAACCCAGTCGAGAAACTCCTTCGTTTCTCCTGTCGGTTCGCCATTCAGGAAGAAGTACAACTCGCGCGATATCGGATACGATCTATCGGAAACGGTTGCGGCGCTTGGCAACACTGCCTGCGCCGAATCGTTGACTCTGATGCCTGCGTACTTGATGGTGGTCGCCCAGGCAATACCGCCATAGCCAATTCCGTTGACATCGTGTGCCACGGCATGCACAACCGACGCCGTGCCCGGCAATGGTTCGCAACGTTCGGCAAAGTCTTCACCGCCGAGTATTTGCTGCTGGAAGTAGGTATAAGTCCCGGAGTTGTTTTCGCGACCATAGAGGATGATTGGTTGGTCGGGTCCGCCGAGGTCTTTCCAATTGGTGAGGTTATCGGTATAGATCTCCCGAAGCTGTGCAAGCGTTAGATCAACAACCAGATTGCTTTTGTGGAGATAGATTGCGATGCCATCTAGCGCAACCACCAACTGATGTACTTTTACGCCTTTGGTTGTTGCGATACGAATCTCAACATCGGTCAGTGGACGAGACGATGCACAAACTCTTGTCGACCCGTTGATCAACGCCGCAATTCCTGATGATGATCCCCCGCCGGAAACCTGAATCACCGTCTGCTTGTGGCCTTTCATGTATTCCTCTGCCAAGCGCTGGCAGAGACGCACCATGGTGTCCGAACCCTTGACAGTGATTTGCCCGGCCATCACCCCTAGTGGCAAGAACAGCAGAAATGAGATTAGCGATAATAGTCTTAGCATGAGTTGTCCGTCACCATCCTAACTCAGTAACGACCAAAGGTGTTAGGATTTCGTTAGGGAACTGTGAAATGTCCATTAGCTTTAACCCTGACGAAATCCTATCTCAACGGAAGACTAATAGTAAAGGTACTCCCCTCGCCCATACGGCTATCGACCGATATCGTGCCGCCGTGTGCCAAAACAATGTGTTTGGCGATTGCCAGCCCCAACCCGGTTCCTCCCTCCGCGCGACTGCGGGCTTTGTCGACACGGTAAAACCGTTCAAACAAGCGCGGCAGATGCTCCGGGGCAATGCCGATACCGTGGTCACGCACGGTGATGGAAATGGCGTTGCTATCTTGGATAGCGGCAATCTCAATGGCGCTTCCGGAATCGTTATACTTGGCGGCATTATCAATAAGATTCACAACAGCTTGTTCAAGTAATGGCGGATTGATGCGGGCAATAAGATCAGCAGGACATGACAAGGAAACGTGAATGTTTTTTGCCGTAATCTGGGTTTCGCAGACACTGACGGCAGCCGTCAGTAGTCCCTTGAGCGCGGCTTGCTCAAGTAAAATCTCCCCTCGCTCAACACCTTGCTCGATGCGCGAAAGCTTCAGGAGATCTTCGATGATGGCGTTAAGACGGTTGGCTTGCTTAGCGGCAATCTTCAGAAAGCGTTCGGCGTCGTCGGGATCGCGAAATGCGCCGTCGAGCAGAGTCTCAATGTAACCCTTGATCGAAGTGATCGGTGTTTTCAACTCATGTGAGACATTAGCCACAAAATCGCGTCGTACCTGCTCAAGCTTGTGCAAACGGGTAATGTCATTCAGAACGATGAGCGCACCGATGGTGTTGCGCGACGCATTCCGCAGCATTGTGCCGGTTACTTGTAGATAGCGATCTTCGGTTCCGCTCAGAGTAATGTCGCCTTCAACAGTCGTACCGAGATTGAGAGTTTTCGTCACCAATCGATGCAGGTCACTGTTGCGAATGGTCTCCTGCAGAGTGCGTCCGATGACGTTGGCATTTTCGAGGCCGAGCAACCGGACAGCCGCCTGATTGATACTGATCAGTTTTTCGTCGGCATCGACGACAAGGACGCCCTCTATCATGCTTGATACAATCGTGTCATGCTCTTGCCGTCGCTGTGCAAGTTCGGCTGCACGTTCTTGAAGTTGTCGTGCTACATCATTAACAGTCACCGCCAGCGAGGCGATGCTGTCATCGGAGGTCGCCTTCGCGCGTCCGCTATCGTCAATCTGCGTGATTCGCTCAACACCCGCCCTGATCTGCATCAATGATGTCGCCAGTCTCCGGGTAAATAGATAGGTGGCAACAACTGCTACAACTGCCAGAATCACGACGATGACGATAAAACTCGTGGACAAAACCTGTGATGAAAGGACCGTGATGGAAAGTACTGTCAAGAAGAGCAAGACCACCGGCAGCAGCAAAGGAAAATATATACGCCAGATGCTACGGGTGTGATTCACTCTCACTCCGAAAGTTTGTAGCCGACACCGCGGACGGTTTCGACATACTTGCCGGCATCACCAAGTTTGCGTCGCAAACCAACAATTTGCACATCGACGGCGCGGTCGGTGACGATGGTTTCCTCGCCTCGGATTTCGTTGACTATCTGATAGCGACTAAATACCCAGCCGGGATGCCTCACCAACAGATGCAGGATCAGAAATTCAGTCAGAGTAAGATCGACAACTTCTCCTGCCACTGTGACTTCGTGCCGACCCGGATCGATGACAATATCATGCACCCGGACGGTGGCTGTCTCTTTGACATTAGCCTTTGCTTTGCGCCGTAGGACCGTCCGCACGCGAGCAATCAGCACTTTGGGAGTAAAGGGTTTGGCGAGGTAGTCATCGGCGCCGATTTCCAGACCGGTGATGATGTCACTGTCTTCGCTCTTGGCAGTCAACATGATCACGGGGATGTGCTGTGTTTTCGAATCGTTTTTGAGGATTTTGCAAACTTCCAGACCGTCAATGCCGGGGAGCATCAGATCGAGGACGATCAAATCGGGGAGACTGCTACGGGCGGTTTTGAGACCGACTTCCCCGGTAGCAGCGCCGCTGACGCGATAACCTTCTTTGGCAAGGTTGTACTTCACTAGTTCAAGAATGTCTTCTTCATCCTCGACGACTAAGATGCTTTCTTTTGGCATACTGATCTCTTTGCGCTCCCACGAAACAGGTTCACAATATAGTAGTTGTACGACACAATCCAAGCGGAACCATAACTGTGGCCGATTAGGTTCTCGTGATTTGTGTGTTAGGGAATCATTAGGATGGAGCTCTCGATTTGAAAATCGTTAACAGATACGCGGCAGCTGTTCACCGGAAAGCATGTCAACGATTCGCGTAGAGCCGATGGTGCTGGTCATCAGGACAAGACCGGCATCTTCTACAGTTGTGTTGCCGATTATCGACGACGCTCGACAAACAGATTCCTTCTCGAGAATTGCCAGCGCCCGTTCGGCGTCTTTCTCCGGCACGAAAGCAACGAAGCGACCTTCGTTTGCTACGTAGAGGGGGTCAAGTCCCAGCAGTTCACAGGCGCTTCGTACCGGATCGCAGACGGCGATTGCTGTTTCAATGATGTGTATGCCTAATTTCACCTGTTGGGCGACCTCATTTAGCGCGCTGGCTAGACCACCACGGGTCAGATCGCGCAAGCAGTGAATGTCAATACCACCTGCCAACAGTGCTTGCACGGCCGTGTGTAGCGGCGCGCAATCGCTCTCAATCGTGGTTTCAAATTGGAGTCCGGCGCGTTGCGCCATGATGGCGATGCCATGTCTGCCAATATCACCGGAGAGAATAATCGCATCCCCGGGTCGAACGCTGCCGGGGGCAACATCCAGACTGTGTTCCACGACACCGATACCGGCGGTATTGATAAATATGCCATCGCCTTTGCCCCGGTCGACGACTTTCGTATCTCCGGTGATAATTTGCACGCCAGCTTCGGCTGCAGTGTTCTTGATCGAGGCCATCACGCGTGAGAGGGTCTTAACCGGCAGACCCTCTTCAAGGATCAACCCGAGACTCAGATAGAGCGGTCGCGCGCCCGCCATTGCGAGATCATTAACCGTGCCGTTGACTGCCAAGGTGCCGATATCGCCACCGGCAAAAAAGAGCGGACTGACAACATAGGAGTCGGTTGTAAACGCCAGTTTCTGATTGCCGACTACAAAGACGCTGGCATCATGCCGTGGTTGAAGATGCACATTATCCAACGCCGGCAGTACCACGCTCTCCAGAAGCTGGTGCATCAGTTTGCCGCCACCACCATGAGCGAGCAGAATCTGTTCGTAGTTTGCAAGGGGTGTCGGGCAGGATAAGGCGAAGTTTTTGTCGTCGGTCATGTTGTGTTCTTTCTATCCCGCCCGCCTACCGGAAGCAGTAGTTCCACGATAGCGATAATAAGCGGTGCAAGCCCCCTCGGATGATACCATTGTTGCTCCGAGTGGATGCTCCGGTGTACAACGGGTGCCAAATGCCGGGCAATCATGAGGCTTCTTGATGCCCTGAAGAATCAACCCGCTGATACATTCCGGCGACTCTTCGATTTTGCGATCAGCCAGACCAAATCGCAGTTCGGCATCATACTGACGATACTCCCCACGTAACGCCAAACCGCTCTTCTTGATCTCGCCGATGCCCCGCCATTTGCGATCGACAACTTCGAACACGTCGGAGAGCAATTTCTGCGCGGGGATGTTGCCTTCACGGGTGACCACGCGGCTGTATGGATTTTCAACCTCGTAACGTCCCTGCTCAAGCTGCGTTACACACATCAGAATTCCTTGCAGAATGTCCAACGGCTCAAAGCCGGTGACGACAATTGGTGTTTTGTACTTCGCAGCAATCGGTTCATATTCATGATAGCCCATAACCGTGCAGACATGCCCCGCTGCCAGAAATCCCTGCACCTGATTGTGCGGTGAACCGAGGATCGCCTCCATTGCGGGAGGAACCAGCACATGTGATACGAGTAGTGAGAAGTTGCGGATGCCCAGACGGTGTGCTTGATAAGCGGCCATGCCATTTGCGGGTGCAGTTGTTTCAAAACCGACGGCGAAGAAGACAACCTGTTTGTCGGGATTCTCGGTCGCCAGCTTCAGCGCATCCAGTGGCGAGTAGACAATGCGCACATCACCACCGGCTGCTTTGACGGCAAGCAGGTCGTGATGTAAACCGGGAACACGCAACATGTCGCCGAATGAACAGAAGATAACGTTCGGGTTGGATGCTATCTCGATAGCCTTTTCGATCAATTCCAAAGCCGTCACGCAGACGGGACAGCCGGGGCCATGTACCAACGTGATTTCAGAAGGCAATAGTTCATCAATGCCGAACCGGACGATAGCGTGAGTCTGCCCACCGCAGATTTCCATAATCGTCCATGGTCGGGTTACGACAGCCTTGATACACTCTGCCAGTTCGTGGGCCGCCTTGGCATCGCGGTACTCATCGACAAACTTCAATTGGCTTCTCCGAGCTCACTGCCAAGCTCTTCCATCTCGCGCAGATATTCGAATACTTTTTGCGCTTCTTCTTCATCGATGATGTTCAGTGCAAAGCCGACGTGGATAATGACATAGTCACCGAGTTTGACCTCGGGAACGTAGCAGAGGTTGACCTCTTTGATAACGCCGCCAAAATCCACTTTGCCCATGCGGAAGACCGGATCATCCCCCGCGATGCTGATAACTTTACCGGGTATGGCCAAACACATAGCTCTTACTTTCCTATCCTGGCGCGGGCAGCCGCGACAACTTGACCGAGAGCAATACCGCCGTCATTAGGAGGTACGCGCTGATGCCAATACGGATGATAACCCTCGACGCGCAGGCGCGTTATGGTACGCTCGGTGAGGTATTTGTTTTGAAAACAGCCGCCGCTCAACGCGACTTTCGGTTGCTCCATCCGCTTGGCCACGGCGACTATCATCTCGACGAGCGTATTATGAAACCGTGCCGCGACTGTTGATGTTGGTACACCGCGATCTCTATCAGCCAGCAACAATGCGATCGTCGGTTGCCAGTCGAGGACTAATATAGAGTCATTCTCGCCAATTTCAAAGGGATATGCTTCCACGGTCTCGGTGCCACCTATCGCAAACTCAAGCGCCATCGCCGCTTCACCTTCATAGGTCGCCTTGTGACACAAGTCGAGCAGCGAGGCGACAGCATCAAAAAACCGTCCAGCGCTGGAGGTTGGAATCGTGTTGACTTTGTTGACTAGCATGCCACGCAGGACCGTCAGTTCATTTGCGGTGAACATGTCGCCGGCGAGCGATTGCATATCAAAACACTTCTCGCCATACATCTGATACAGCAACCCCAACGCGCTCCGTCGAGGTTCCCGAACGGCGGCATCACCACCGGCAAGGGGAAACTGCCGCAGATAACCGACGCGCTTAAATGAGGTTTCGTCAACGAGCAGAAATTCTCCCCCCCAGATTGTGCCATCGACGCCCAGACCGGTACCATCCCACGATATCCCGAGCACCGGCGGCGCAACTTCATTCTCCGCCATACAACTGAGTATGTGTGCGTAATGGTGCTGTACTGCCACAACCGGCGTCTTGAACTCTCGCGCCCTCTTGGTCGAAAGATAATCCGGGTGCAGATCGCAGCCGACGACCTCCGGAACAATTTCGTAGAGCCGCGTCAGGTCGTCTAGTACGTTCTCAAACGCGCGGTAAGCTTCCGCCGTTTCGAGATCGCCGATGTGCTGGCTGATAAAAACATCACAGCCGACTGAGACCGCGACACTGTTCTTAAGATGCGCACCGACGGCGACCGTTTGCGGCAGCGACTGGGCAAGGGTCACCGGCAATGGCGCATAGCCACGTGCCCGGCGAGTCACCTGCTCGCGTCCGGCCACGACACGTACGATGGAATCGTCAACGTGTCGTTTGATCGGACGATCATGCACGAGAAACAGGTCGGCAATCCCATGCAACCGTCGCAGCGCTTCTTGCTCGTCGATGCAGATCGGCTCTTCGGCGAGATTGGCGCTGGTGGCCACGATTGGAAAGCCGAGCTCGCGCATCAGCAAGTGGTGCAGCGGCGTGTAAGGCAACATAACTCCCAAATAGGGATTGCCGGGGGCGACCGCCGTGGCGATCTGGGATACGTCTTGCCGTCTGCGCAACAGCACAATCGGCGATTCGATGGAAGTCAGTGAACGTTGTTCAGTATCATCGGCAAAACAATCATCAAGAACTTGCTGAAGAGTCGGATACATTAGTGCCAGCGGTTTGTTGGTGCGACGTTTCCGCTTTCGCAAAGTGGCAACCGCTTGCTCACTGCGAGCGTCGACGATCAGATGAAAACCACCGAGTCCTTTGACAGCGACAACCATGCCGGCTTTGATCGCCTCCGCAGTTGCAAGTAAAGCATCATGCCTGCGGGCGAGAATGCTGCCGCTTTCATCCCATAACTCAAGCTGTGGGCCGCATTCAGGACAGGCGTTCGGCTGAGCATGGAAACGCCGATCGCGCGGGTTTTCATACTCATCTCGACAGCGGGGGCACATCGCGAACTTCTTCATGGTCGTGTTGACACGATCGTACGGCAGCGATTCAATGATTGTGTATCGCGGTCCGCAGTTGGTGCAGTTGGTGAACGGGTAGAGATAACGCCGGTTGGTGGAATCGAAAATGTCTTGCAGGCACTCGGGACAGGTGGCGATATCGGGCAGGACATACGCCGTTTTGCTGCCGCCGTCGGAGCTTGTGCGGATCTTAAACGATTCCTGGCCAAGCGGGTCGAGGTGAGAGACTTCGCAACTCTGAATGAAGGCACGCGGTGGCAACTCTCGCGGCAGTCGCGCGAGAAACTGATCTAGTGCTTGCTGTGCTTGCTCGATGTCGATGACAACGCCCTGTGCGGTGTTGGTAACATAACCTCGGAGTTTCAACTCGCCGGCGAGGCGGTAGATGTACGGGCGGAAGCCAACTCCCTGCACGGCGCCGCGAATCACCAGTCGTAACCGGTGCGTTCCATCCTGATGGTCGTGCTGCGGAGTCGAAGAATTCTTCATGCCAAGATTATACGGCGTCTGCCGTCGAAGCAAGCAGACGACTTAGCTGCAGTGTGACGATCCCATTTGTTTCAGATCGTTTGTTATCCGCTCGACCACCGTGTCAACGGAGACCTGTACTGCTTCTGTCAGGCCGATACCGGCGGAGAAATCGGTCCCCTCAATACCGTAAACCAAAAGCCGCGTCGGCAGCTTGCCTAGCGCCCGCCCCAGTTCCACCGCTTCGGCGACACTGAAAGCGTGGGTGGAGTAATTAAAGAAAGCACTGGGAATCGGTGAATTGCCGGCGTCAAAAAAATGCACGGCGCCCGGTGAGGACTCTGATTGTGCGGCATCGATGATAATGACAAGATCAGCTTCGTGGAAATGCTCCAGCAGTGAGGCCCCTTCGCCGGAATGCAGCAGAACTCGGACTTGCGGCAGATTGAGCTTGTCAATCCGCCGCGCCACTTCGGGACCAGCGCCATCATCGCGCCGATATTCATTGCCGACGCCGATAATCAGCGCCAGACTTCGCTTGTTGACATCACTTTCCCCACCCTCCGGCACAAAACTTACTCCCGCTCGATATGGAGCTTCAGGAAGTGAGTTGCGCAGGATATGCAGGGGTCATAGTTGCGAACCGCCTGCTCGCATTGCCAGGTCAGTTTTTCGTCGGACAGCTTGAGATGCTGCGGTACGAATTCGGCGAGATCGGCTTCGATCGTCTTCTGGTTCTGGGACGTTGGCGGTACAATCTTGGCGTCCAAGATGATACCTTTGTCATCCAAGCGGTACCGATGATAGCAAATTCCGCGCGGAGCTTCCGAGCAACCGCAGCCAACTGCGGCACGTGGATTGGCCTCCACGTAAGGCTTGTCCGGTCTTTCGTATTCTTTGATTATCCGTAGCGCCTCTTCACAGGCCCAAACCGTTTCCACACTGCGAACAATGATGCTCTTGAACGGATTGTTGCACGTTTTGCCCAATCCGGCTTCCTTCGCACATTTCTGAGCCAGCGGCGTCAAGCGATCATAGTTGAGACTATAGCGCGCCAGCGGTCCGACAAAATAGGCGCCGCGAGCCTTAAGAACGGAATGCAGCGCGTGTGAGTGCTTGGCATGCTCTTCGGCAAAGTGCTGCTCGTAGTCTTTGATTTCAATATCCAGTCCCTTGTTCGAAACCAAGTGACCTTCAAAAAGCGGATACTCGCTCGGATGCCGCAACGCGACAAACTCGTAATCGCGCTCGAAATCGGGGAATTTCAACGTGGCGACAAACTTGACCGTCTCGACCGCTGCGTCCCGCGCCCATTTCAGCTCTTCCGTAATCGCCTTAAACTTCGCTTTGTCGGGAGTTTTGTAGAATCCGCCGACGCGAACATTAATCGGATGAATTTCGCGACCACCGACAATGGTCATCAGGTCATTGCCGACTTTTTTCAGACGCAGGCCACGCTGAACGGCATCGGGATAATCCTTGGCCAACTGGATCGCGTCCTCGTAGCCCAGGAAATCGGGAGCGTGCAGCATGTAAACGTGCAGCGCGTGACTCTCGATCCACTCGCCGCAGTAGATCAGACGGCGCAGCGCGCGAAGCTGGCCATCGACCTTCATACCGAACGCCTGCTCCATGGCGGTGACGGCGCTCATCTGGTAGGCAATCGGGCAAATACCGCAAATTCGGGCGCTGATATCGGGGGCTTCTTTGTATTCGCGGCCACGCAGGAAAGCCTCGAAGAAGCGAGGAGGTTCGAAGATCTTGAATTTGACGTCTTCAACCTTGTTGTCTTTTATCTTCACGTAAAGCGATCCCTCGCCCTCGACGCGGGCCAGGTAATCGACTTTAATCAATCTATTGCCTTTCATGCGCGTCACCCTCTTTCCTGAATGTGTCCGAACAGGCGTTGAAGCTGCGATAGGCGCGTATCAATTGTTCGTCTGTGACGCCGGATTTATGGAATTGCTCACTTAGCGAAATGGTGTTGGCGGTCTCTTTCGGACCGAAGCAACCATAGCAACCGCGGTCAAACGACGGACAAATTGCGCCGCAACCGGCATGCGTCACCGGCCCCATACAGGGGGTTCCCTGCGCAACCATGACACAGGGAGTTCCTTTCAGCTTGCATTCCACGCAGACACCGTAAGCCGGTGTATTCGGTTTGCGACCGTTGAGGAAGGCGCTGAGCACTTCCACTAGCTGCATTTTGTTGATAGGACAGCCGCGCAGTTCGAAATCGACGAAGACGTGGTAGCCGATTGGTGTCGACTTGTGCAGCGTCTCAATGTATTGCGGGGAAGCATAAACATAGTTGATGAAATCCGTGACGTTGGCGAAATTGCGCAACGCCTGGATGCCGCCGGCCGTAGCGCAGGCGCCGATAGTGATTAGATACTTCGACATCTTGCGCACCTTCTGGATGCGCTCGGCGTCATGGGAGGTCGTAATCGAACCTTCCACGAGCGACAGGTCGTAGGGACCCTTGGACAATGCGCGAGTCGCTTCCGGGAAGTTGGCGATTTCGACAGCGCCGGCAACCGCCAGCAATTCATCTTCGCAGTCGAGCAGGCTTAGCTGGCAACCGTCACAGGAAGCGAATTTCCATACTGCAAGTTTCGGTTTAGCATTCGTAGGCATTTCAGATCTCCCGCCGTGCAAGAAGTTCGATAACCTGATCGTAAGTATAGACCGGGCCGTCTTTGCAAATGAAGGTCGGGCCGTACTGGCAATGTCCGCACAGGCCGATTCCGCATTTCATATTGCGTTCCATCGAGACGTAGATGCGGTCAAGAGTCATTTCTTTCTTGATCAAGTCCATGGCCACGAAACGCATCATGATTTCCGGCCCGCAGATCATGGCGACGGTATTATCAGGATCGAGGACAAGTTTCTTGAGCAGAGTTGTTACCACGCCGACGTTGCCGTGCCACTCAGAGGAAGCACGATCAACGGTCACATGGACTTCCATATCGAAACGGGCGCGCCATTTCTCCAACTCCGCGCGGTAGAGCATATCCTCCGGCGTGCGTGTGCCATAAAGCAAAAACACTTTGCCATACTTGCGACGCTCAGCCAGTACCTGATATATGACCGGACGTAGCGGCGCCAGACCGATACCGCCGGCGATAATCAGGACGTCGTTGCCCTTGGCGGCCTCAACCGGCCAGCAACTTCCGAACGGTCCGCGCACTCCGATTGTGTCCCCAACTTTCAGCTTCGCCATTGCTTTGGTAGCCGTACCGACCGCGCGAATTGTGTGAATCAGCGGATTCGGCGAGGTTGGATCGCCGCTGATTGATATCGCGGCCTCTCCCACACCGAATTTGTATAGCATGTTGAATTGCCCGGCTCCGAAACGATGTTCTCCCGTACCACTCGCAGGCTTGAGCTCCAGCGTATAAGTGTCAAGAGTCTCCTTGCGATATTTTTCCACCCGAAAGATTTCCGGCACCATCGGGCTAAGAACAGCCCTTCGGCCGGGCGCCGCTTTTGAATCAAACACGTGTTCCATAGATGTCCAACAGTTGTATCCTTGTAGCTGAGAGCCGCTCGGCAATGATTCTGACGAACCGCTTCAGCATTTCGTATCCCAAGTTATGATCTTCTTCTAATTTGGCGCGCATGCATTTACCGTCAAAACGGATGGCGCGAGTCAGATCGACTGCGCGAGCATCGAAGTGTGAACGATAGGGGGGCAGCAACCATGACCAACCCGTTACATCGCCGTCCTCCAACGTCTCTACGGTAATCGCACCGTGCGTCGGGCTAAACAGTTCCAGCGCTACTTTGCCCTGACGAATGATGAAAAACTCAGAGGCTTCCTGTCCCTCGCGAGAAATGAAGTCGCCAGCCTCAAACTTGACGTTTGAAGCGCAACCCACGAGCAGCTTAAGCAGTTCCGGCGGCATGCCCTTGAAGAACGGGTGCTCGGCCAGAATCGGTTCCAATGTCTCCATCCTAATGCTCCTTATATTGCCTTGGTCGCTTTGTCGCTTTTATCGCCTGCCCGAATAGCGCGCGCCTCTTCGGTAATGTCAATACCGACAGGGCACCAGGTTATGCATCTACCACATCCCACACACCCCGAAGTACCGAATTGATCCTGCCAGGCGGCAAGTTTGTGAGTCATCCACTGGCGATAGCGCGATTTCGGTGAATTGCGAATACTACCACCGTGAATGTATGAAAAATCGAGGGTAAAGCAAGAGTCCCAGTGCCGTTTGCGCTCGGCATTCTGACCGGTGAGATCAGTCGTATCGAGAACGGTCATACAGAAACAGGTCGGACACACCATCGTGCAATTGGTGCAGGTCAGACAGCGGCCTGCAATATCCTCCCAGCGCGCGCACTCAACGTTGCGATAGAGCAACTCGTAGATTCCGGTTGTGTCGAGTTGCCGCCCCATTTTCTTGGCCGCTTTTTCCATCAAGTCTTTGGCGGCCTGTTGCTCTTCTGCCGTTACTTGCTGTTTGGTTAACTCCGCGAGCACCTCCGCGCCCTGCTTGCTACCCGACTCGGCGACGAAGTAATGACGTTTGCCGTCGATCACTTCCGTGAGCGCCAAGTCAAAACCGGAGGTAGCTTTGGGGCCGGTCTTCATCGAAACACAAAAGCAGGTACCCCCCGTGGTGACGCAGTTCACGGCTACGATAAATGCGTTTTCGCGCCGCGCTTTATAGACCGGGTCTGTGTACTCGCCTTGCAAAAAAATCTTGTCCTGAATCGCGATCGCATGCAACTCGCAGGAGCGCACGCCAATCAACGCATACTTGGGCGCTTGGGCGGCTTGGGGAGCCACTATCACTTCGCCCTTCTGCAAATTGGCTTTCCACAGGCTGAGCACCGGTGGATAGAGAAACTTCTTCCACGAGTGCGGCCCGACCACATAACCGAAGTATGCCGCATCTTTACGACGTGCCAATCGGTAATAGCCGGCTTCCTGTTCATCGGTCCAGCCGACCGGAAGATCGGCCGTGGAATTTAGTTCATCATAGGTAATCGCGCCGTCGCGAATCGTCGGCCCAACGAGCTGGTAGCCCCGTTTCTGCAAGACAGTGAACAGCGTTTGTAGCTGCTCTTGTTTGAAGGTCACTTGTTGCTCAATCTCCACAACCGGTTCCAACATATAAACTCTTTCCTCAAGTAATGAAGACCCTGCGGCGTTCACTGGTTGATGTCTTGTCAACTGGACCGTGCATACTCTTCTTTCAAGATCGGCATCGACTACGAGAAATCACAGATATTATTCATCGTCTATCCTGATATTAGGACGCTGTCCTGCAGAAATCCATCCACCTGCCAGACGGCCTCCGAGATCGCCATGAAGATACGTTGGGGCTGCGGGATTGTCACGGGGAAAAAGCGAAAGATTGTGAAAAAAGTCGCAAACAGTAAAGACAACCAATTCTGTTTCATATTAATGCGTCGTGGCACTGCCCTCAGAAAAGGCCTATTTGCGACGTTCAACTTCGGAAGGAATATTGTCATCGGTAGAAGACCTGCTAATCTGTCGCTCCAAGCGCAATTGGCAAGAGCTCGGCAGATCATAGTGTGAGATCAAGTCTAGTGACGCTATCATGATACTACGGTTGCACACCCTGGTGGCATTCGTAGCAGCCGGTTTCCTGCCAGGCATTGTCGATGTCAACCGGGTGCTTGAATTCAAGCCCTGTGCCGGAAGAATCGCGCTCGACCGAATTGTCGGCGCCTTGCATCATGATCGTGTGACAGGCTTTGCAGTCATGACTGATTTTGACGCCCGCCGCAGTCTGATGATTCCCGTCGTGGCAGCGCATGCAACCTCTGTCGTTGAAGTGTCCAATGTTATTTGGATAGGCCGACCAGCGAGCTTTCATGTGCGGGAAGATGTTCTGCGCAAATGCCTGCTGAGCCCCCGCAATCGCCCCCGCGATCTTGTCGGGCGGAGTCGTCTGTTCGCCGGATTGATAATGACTCGTGATAGCTTGGGCAATGCCGGCGGAGGCGGAGTCTTTCGTGCCATATTCCAGCGTAAGTGCCTCGACCGCTACTTTCTTGATAGATGGCAGCGACGGGTCAATCATACCGCCTTCAATAACACGATCGACAGCGTAGTCGGGTGAATGGTAAACATGGCTGGGTCGGTTGTGGCAATCAATACAATCCATTTTCCTGACCTCGCTGGAAGCGATCATCTTTTCATCGAGCGGTTGCGCGCTATCTTGATAGACTGTCTGCTTGCCGGTCTTCTTGTCGGTCACTCGCACCCAAGGGATATCCTGGCGTCGTTCATCACGGGAGATGTATTCAATTTTGATGTCCTTGTTGATGTGCCAGTGAATGCCGGCTCGCTGCCCCAGCCCTGGCTCGCCGGTATCGGTCTTGAGTAGAATCATCGCCGACCAGCGAGTGTTGGCATCATCGTACATGTAATGGGTAAATTTGCGCAGCCCAGTGCCGTAGGTTTTCTCCGGCCAGTGGCACTGTTCGCAGGTTTCGCGCGCGGGACGGAGATTGTGAATCGGTGTGGGAATAGGGCGCGGATACTTGTTAAACAGCGCAGCGTAGACCTGATAAGATCCCGACAGCTTCGATTTGGCATACCAGCCTGCGCCATAACCGACATGGCACTCCGTGCAGGCCACTCGTGCGTGCGGCGATTGCAAGTAGGCCGTGTGCTCCGGTTCCATAATCTTGTGGCAAGTCGTGCCGCAGAAAGTGACCGATTCGGTGAAATGATAAGCTTGATAGCTGCCGACCGCGCTTAAGGTCACGAAGAGGACAGTACCCAGCACGAAGACGATTGTGGCGTTACGGTGATGGCTGTTATTGAGATCGATATGGGGCCATTTGCGGTCGGAGACACTTTCGCCTCGCTGCCAGCGACGCCACTGACGGTACATTCCGAGTGGGATCAATAGCAATCCCAGCACCAGCAGGGCCGGCAAGACCATATATAGGAAAATGCCGAAATAGGCGTTGGTCTGTTCCATGCTGACGTTGATGACCAGCATGATCAGGCCGATCAGTCCCATAACCACAGCAAGGACTACACCGGCTATGCTGATAGAATTATAGGCTAAGCGCGGGAATTTAGGTTGCTCCATGGCTTCTCTCGCATCTGGATTTGTCGTTATCGTTTTCGAGTCTCATCCGTCGGGCAGAGGATACTACTCGCGCCGACCAAAATCAAGAGAGATTTGACCGCTTCAGCCCACATCGCATCCCGGTTGTCTACCGCACCGGTTATCGGCGAGAAATCCCTTGCCAACGCCGACAAGACATACTATGTTGGTCGGTGTGTTGACGTCTCAAATACCCGGTCTGCTTTTTGGAGGATATCATGACAAAAGTACGACTGTTGCTGGTCGTCTTAGCATTGCTGCTGCCTGCCGCAACGCCGTCGCTTTCTGCGGCCGCGATTATTGCCGATCATACTACGGTCGCCAAGTTCAATCAGATTCCGGTCAGTTACTTCAATCAAATACGCGCCGATTACAACTTCTTCTATGGACATACATCGCATGGCAGCCAAATCATGACCGGGCTGGGCATGTTGGAAACGGAAAACGCCACGCAATACGCGCTACCGACCGTCAGTGAATACGGCAGCGACCTTAGTAGCTACGGTGACACCAATTGGGTGCCGGTGACGCGGGACTATCTTGACGCTCATCCGGAGTGCAATTTTGTCATGTGGTCTTGGTGCGGAGGTGTCTCCATCAATTCCCAAGAAGGCATTGATGCTTATCTCAACGCCATGAATCAGCTTGAAGTTGCGTATCCCAATGTCAAGTTCCTCTATATGACGGGGCACCTTGACGGTGGTGGCGTCGACGGCAATCTCTATGTGCGCAACAATCAGATTCGCGGCTGGTGCGCGGCCCATGGCAAGATACTCTTCGATTTTGCCGACATAGAGAGCTACAGCCCCGACAACACCTACTATCCCGACGGCAGTGATGCCTGCGAATGGTGTTACACATGGTGCGCCAGCAATTCTTGTCCCGACTGTGGTGGCTGCGCACATTCGCACTGCTTCAATTGCTATCAGAAGGGCAAAGCCTGGTGGTGGATGCTCGCGCATGTAGCCGGCTGGAATCCCGAACCGGCGACATGTGGTGACGCCAACTCAGATGGAGGGGTTGATATTAGTGATGTTGTTTACCTGATCGCTTATATTTTCTCTGGCGGTCCGGCGCCCGACCCCCTTGAGTATGGCGATGTCAACTGCGACAGCACAGTTGATATCTCCGATGTCGTCTATCTGATTGGCTATATCTTTAGTGGTGGCTTGGCACCGTGTGCCGAGTGTTAATCACGGCATGATCCCGGCTCGTTATGCCGTGACCTCTTTGCCGCGCAAGGCGAACCAGATCGTGCCGATCAGGCCGAATCCAAACGCCGTCAGCAGATTGGTCGCGGGACTGATCAGCCAGAGAGCCGCGCCACCAAATGCCGCCAATGAGACAATGGTGTCACGAATCAGATAGTACAACCCGAACATCCCCGCTTCCCGACCGACCGGCGCCAGATCCATAATCAACGCCTTGCGGGTTGGTTCGCCGAATTCCTTGAGACCGCGGAGCATGAAAGCTAAAACCAGCGGCCAGAAGGATTGGCAGAGCATCAGCGCGAGCGGAAACAGCGTGAAGTTCACGAACGTGATTACGATGAACGGTTTCTTTTGCGTCTTGTCGGCAAAGTAGGCGACCGGGATGTAGATGAGCACTGCCGTGGCCATTTCCACCGTCGTCAAAATACCAAACTGGAAGGCGTGAACGGGTGAAGCAATCATCTTCATGCACCAGATCACGACAAACGCATACGGTATCTGCTCGCAAAACCGAATCAACACATCCGCCACCAGCAAGTTGCGTAGCGCCGGACTCATTAGTTTGAATAGCTTGAGCGGGTTGCGCTCCGCTGTTTTCGCGCTTGCCGCCGTGGCCGATTGATCATCTTTGATCATAATTTGCTGCATAACCGCCGCAATTACTGCCATTCCCAGCGCCGCCACGAACGCCAGCCGCACGCCGGTGCGCTCCCCCCAAGTGTCAATGAACAGGCCGCCGACCAATGGTCCTATTGACATGGGAATGCGACGGATCAGAGAATGCATGGTAACGCCCATAGTCCGCTTGGTCTTGGGGAGTGCTCGTGCGACGAGTCCCATAGTGGCTGGAAGGGAGATTGCTGACCAAGTGAGAAAGAAGAAGGCGCCCGCCATCACCGCCCAGATTGACGGAATCAAGATGACAATGACGTATCCGGTCATCGCCAGCAGGTTGAATACTAACAGCGCCCGTTTAGTGCCGAGCCGGTCAGCAAGATAACCCCCCGGAAAAGAGTAGAACGCTCCCAACAGATTCTGCAGGCCGTTGAGCAAGCCGATCGCCAGCGCACCGCCGCCAAGAGCCATTAGGTAGATGGGGAGAAACCGTTCCGCCATCCGCTCCCCCATCCCTACCAGAATCACCATGCCGAGCAGGGCGACAATGCTCTGTTTTAGTCCGAAGAATTCGGCGAAGCGACGAAAGGAAGTCATCAGAAATCAAGCACTTTGTTGCTGTTAGGCTGTCCGCCGCTGTTCCACGCAGGCGGCAGTCAATATTGGCGCCAACGTACAGGATTGGTCGTTCCTCTACAAGTGGATATTGGTGCGCAAGAGCGGAAAAAAAACAAGGGCACGCGGTGGCGTGCCCTGGCGATAATTCTGTGCGAGCGAGTCATGCGACCAATGCTCGTCGAATCGGCTAGCGAATCTCTTTGTGAATCGTGTGCCGACGCAGATGGGGATTGTATTTTTTTAGTTCCATCCGGTCGGGAGTATTGCGCTTATTCTTGGTGGTGGTGTACCTTGACGCCGTTTTGCCCTCTTTGGCCGCTTCGGTGCACTCTATCGTAATCGTGCCGCGCGCATCGGTTTTTTTCTTTGCCACAGTCTATCTCCTCAAATCAACAAATCTGCAAACTGATCCCAGAAGTCAAGCGCTTCGAACAAGACATTTAATATACGCTCTCTCCTGCCGTAAGCAAGCTCTTTTCTTGCCAAGGATAGCCGATAGCCGATATTGCGCCGATTTATCTACTCTAGCGCGAAGGGGCGCTTTTCGAGGAATTCCCTGAAATGCGCCCGCAAGGCTCGCTGATCGGTAGCCGAAGGACGCCGGGCTACCAAACGCGCGGAACCAGTTCAGTGTTCTTTAGAACCCTTTTGGTCTTGACCTGCTTGTCCGATCGAGTAAGACTAATATCCAATCGCTCACTCATCTTGGCGTACACAATGCTCCCCGCCTTCAGCGACACCTGGAACTCACCAGTAGTCTGCGACGTTCCGATCCACTTGAACGAAGTTGTATCTGTGGAATATATCTCCACACGATAAGGCGAGGTGGCGCTAATAACCGAGACATTGGCGCACGGCGTTCCGCGATAGGTAGTCAATCCCGTCAATGTCAGCTTGAACGGCTTTTGCTCCACCTGTGATTCGTTGATTACCTTTTTAATGGAGTAACAGATTGGTTTTGGCCAAACAATGGTGGCAGTATCACCGACCTTGCTCAGACGACTGCCGACGGAGTAATGTAACTGCTCCATGATCTTGGCAGGCAAGAAATCATCGATAAACTCCCACGCTTCTTCATAGGGGAATCCCGTGGTCAGAGGAATCCCGAAATCATAGCAGTTGCCTGTCACCGGAATCTTCGGACGGAACTGTGAACGAAAATTCAGCCCCATCAGCGAATCGATGATCGAGCGGCTTTCATAGCCAGACTCGTCTATCGCCTGAAGGCTCCCGACTGAGACGGAGTCGACGGTGATATTATAGATCAGGCCGCTGTCGGGATTGTTCGCGAGACATAGCTGCGTGTAGTCAATACGGTTTTTCTTGATGGACGTGGGCTTGCCATCATTATCTAGGAGAAGCATTTCCACTTTTATACTGTAAGCTTGAGCATCTCCGCGTTGGCATCTTGGCGCCAGATTTAGAGTTTCCTTAGGCACCTGCGGAAGGACTGATTGCGCCCAAAGGGACGCGCTTGAGACCAGAAGGACCAGAAACAACTTGCGCATTACAACTCCTTATCGCTTACGAACGACAGTCGTCCTTTTGACAGGTGGGACAAAAATGCGTTCCCCGACCGCCGACTTTGATTTTCACTATGATGTCACTGCACTTGCCACACCGACTTCCATTTTGGTTATACACTTTTAGATATCGGGCGAAGCGCCCGGTTTCTCCATTTACGCCCGAATAGCTGTCGAATGTTGTCCCGAGATTCTTAATCGCCAACGCCATGATCTGTCGGATAGCCCTCGCCAGTGCACGGATTTCCTTGGCTGACAGCGATGACGACGCCCTTAGAGGATGAATATAACTGCGGTAGAGTGACTCATCGACATAGATGTTGCCCAAACCGGCAATGACATACTGATCAAGCAACAGGGATTTGACATGTCGCTTGCTCTTGCAAACCAGCGCCTGTAACTGCGACGCCGTAATCGCAGGAGCCTCTGCGCCCAGTCGATTTAGCGTTTCCTGTTGGCCATCGCGCACGAATTGGATAACGCCAAATTTGCGTACATCACGGAACACGAGCCGCCTGCTTCGAGCCCGGAATACGATCTCCAGATGGTCATGCTTGTCGCGCCGTCTCTGATCTTCGCCGACTAGAATTCGCCCGCTCATGCGCAGATGGATCATCAGCCGTCTGCCCGATTTGAGAAAAGCAATAATGTACTTACCGCGCCGCTCAAACGACTTGAAGGTATCACCGGTCAACTGACGCAGTTGGGGTTCACGTTTGAGCAAGTGAGGAGAAACATGGGGCAATCGCTGCACGGTCAGCCCCTTGACCATAGAATTCAGCCCACGAACAATCGTCTCGACCTCCGGCAATTCCGGCATTTCAGACTTTCTCCATGATCAAGATCATGTTTTCCGACTTGGTTCTGATATATGGCGCTAGCCCGGCATCACCAAAAGCATGTGTCACCTTGAAGTCATGGCTCGCGGCGGCGGCGATTTCCGAGCGCAGCCAGAACTTCAATCGCGTTTCCAGCGTATTGTGCGAGCTGATTTTCCCTTGCTCGATGATGTAGATCGGCATCAGAAAACTCCAGCACTCGTCTTGCCGGGTATAGAACGGCGTAAACAGCACGCGATTGTCGGCCAGTTTCGGCGGCAGGAAATGCACCTGCTTGGTTTTCAGCATCTCCGGATTAACGGTCTGGATCACGAACCGCCCATGTGGTGACAACAATCGGCTGACATTCCTAATCAGCATTTTGAGATCGGCGCCGGAAAGGATATGCGGTAGGGTGTTTCCAAGAAGCAATACGAGATCGAACATCCCGTTGCTCTGCGCCGGCAGTCGTAGCATGTCACCTTTGAGAAAGTGTATTCCCTTCCTACGAGCGTGTTTTGCCTTTGCCATTTTGATCATCCGCGCTGATCTATCAATGCCTACATAGACTGCGCCGCGCTTGATAATCTCCCGGGCATGACCGCCATCACCGCAGCCGAGATCACAGACGGTAGAGACTTCGGAATCGGCAAGAAGCAGATCAAAGAGTGCCGTCTCTTTGGGCAATCGTTTGTCCCAATCGACTTTAAGGTGATAGAGCGGTGCGAGTTGCTCGTAGAAGTTGTCGCTATGTCTGCCGTGCGTTGTCACCATACTCCTGGAGTATTGCCAGCCGAAGTTTCCCTTGAAAACCGGGCGTCGCCCAGTATATTGGGCGGCCTATGACTGGTCAAGACAAAATCCTCGCGGGGCTGAACCCTCCACAATTGGAAGCGGTCACGTTTGGAGATGGTCCCCTGCTGGTGCTGGCGGGCGCCGGCAGCGGTAAGACCCGCGTGCTCACCAGCCGTGTTGCGCACCTGATCGCCACGGGGCGCGCCGCACCGGAACAGGTGTTGGCGGTGACTTTCACCAACAAGGCCGCCGGCGAGATGAAAGCGCGTATCGAGCGCCTGACCGATATGAACAAGTCCCGCATGCAGGTATCAACCTTTCATTCCTTTGCCGCTTTGTTGCTGCGTTTCTACGGCGAACGCCTTGGACTACCCAATGGCTATACGATATACGACCAGGACGACGCTTTGAGCGCTATCAAGAGCTGTCTGACCGAACTGAAGATTGACAGCAAGAAACTCACGGCGGCTTCCGTGCTCGATCGAATCAGCGACGCCAAGACGGAGATGGTCGGCGTGGACGCATTTGCCGCCACCGCTTACAGCCCAGATTATAAGAAGGTTGCGCAGGTCTACGAGTTGTACGAGCGTAAACTCAAGGCCGCCGGGGCGCTTGATTTTGATGATCTGCTTGTAGACGCGGTGAAACTGTTGCAGAAGGATGTCGAAATCAGAACGCGGCTACAACAGAAGTATCGTTACCTGTTGATCGACGAATACCAGGACACCAACAAGCCGCAATATTTGATGGCCAAGATTTTGTCGGAGGCAAATCACAATATCTTTGCCGTCGGTGATGAGGATCAATCGATTTATGGCTGGCGCGGCGCCAATATTCAAAACATTCTTAACTTCGAACACGACTTTCCGAACTGCAAAATCATTCGTCTGGAGCAAAACTACCGTTCCACCCAGACCATTCTCAAGGCGGCCTCGACGGTTGTCAGCAACAACCGCATGCGAAAAGGCAAAACTCTGTTCTCGGTCGGCGAAAAGGGGGAACCGCTGGTCCTGATGATTACCGAAAACGACGACGACGAAGCCGAGCGGCTGGCGGCGCGCATCGAAGATCAGATTCGCGCTAACGTTCCACGCAGCGAGATCGCCTTGCTGTATCGCACCAATGCGCAATCCCGGGCGCTGGAGGAATCACTCAAACGTCGGTTTATTCCTTACAAAATCGTTGGCGGTATTCGCTTCTATCAGCGCAAAGAAATCAAGGATATGCTCGCCTATCTCAAGCTGATCGAGAATCCCAAGGACGATGTCAGCTTTCGGCGGGTTATCAACTATCCCAAGCGCGGCATCGGCGATGCAACTCTGTCACAGCTTGAAGCCAAAGCCAACGAACTTGGCTGTTCGTTGCTTGAATTGATTTCGCGATCGGGACAGCTTGATTTCTTAACGGCAGGGGCGGGGGCTAAACTTGCCAAGTTCGCGAAGTTGCTGGACTATCTGACCAAGATGGCGGCCACGCTACCGCTCGGTCAGTTGATGCAACTCGTGGCCGACAAGACCGGCATCACGGCCGATCTCAAAGCGCTCGACCCGACGGAGAGCGAGATGCGGCTGGAAAATGTGGAGGAGCTGATTGCTTCCGGAGTCGAATATGCGTTGGAGAATGTTGAAGCCGGCGTTGCCACTTTCTTGCAGGATATTTCGCTTTACACGGATCTCGACAGCTACGATCGTCAGAGTGACGCTGTGACGTTGATGACACTGCACGGAGCCAAGGGTCTGGAATTCGAGTCGGTTTTTATCACCGGTCTGGAGGATGGTTTGTTTCCGATTTCGCGCAGTCTTGATGACACCGCCAAGCTTGAGGAAGAGCGCCGCCTGTTCTACGTCGGCATGACGCGCGCCAAATCGCGACTGACCTTGTCATACGCGTTGCACCGCGCACGTTTCGGAAATAAGCAGACGTTGCGTTCGCGGTTTCTTGATGAAGTTCCCGATGAAGTTCTCGATACCGTACGTTACACTCTCGTCGACGCACGCGGTAACGTCAACTCGTCGTTTGTGCTTCCAGAATATCACGATGACGACGATCCGTACGCATTTCTTCGGATCGGTACCGCTGTCTATCATCCCCGCTGGGGGGAGGGCGCCGTGACGAATCGAAACGGTTCCGGCGACAATACCGAAGTCGAGGTTCGTTTTCATTTCGCGGGCACCAAAAAGCTGGTCGCTCGCTACGCGAAACTCCGTCCACTGCGTTAAGAGAATTTCCAGCAGAGCTTTCGTTTCACTTACACGACGCGCATGGCGAAGCGCCGTGCGTGAACATGTAGCTAATCAGGTAAACAGCGTCTGCTATCGATGGCCCGCCATCGCAATCGACGTCGCCATTGTGACCGTCAAGCAGCGGACCGCCCTGGGCAAAGATGAATTGAATCAGATGTACTAAATCTGCGATGTCTATGCCACCGGAACCATCGTAATCGCCGCACAATGATGGATCATCGTCATAGTCAAGACGCGCAACAAATCCGTCCGACCAACCGCCTGCATATTGATACAACCACGGATTCTGTAGCGGGAAATCGGAAGAGCCGGTTTTGCCGGCCACGATGATCACGCCGTTGGCGGCTGCTACGGCCAGTGCCTTGTCATCGCCCACGCCACCATAAAGAGTGCTGAACTCGCTGCTGTCGCCGTCGGAGGAGATGATGCTAACAAAGACTTCACGCAATCCTGCCGACTCACTTTGCAAAGACATCATCGTGGGGAAATCGCTTGCCAAAGTCCAGCCGACGACTATGATCTTGCCATTTTTGTCAGCGACAACTGCGCTCGCTTCGTCATCGCCCGAAACACCGCCGAGATATGTGCTAAATTGCACGGATCCGGTCGTCATGTCGAACGCCGTCACAAAACCGTCGGACAAACTTGGGCACGACCGACAAAAGCCTTGCAGCGGCAGGTGCAACGGATAATCTGTCGAGTAGGTCTTGCCGACAATAATCACCTTGCCGTCGGAAGCAAGCGCCATTCCCCGAGGGACATCATCCTGTACGCCACCCCAATAGGTCGATCCGATCAGCGGTATGCCGGATGGGTCGATTTTTGCGACGAACAGGTCAAAACCACCCATAAGCGTATCCTGCAAGGGTTGGACAACCGGCAAGTCGGGCGAATTTGTCGTGCCGGAGATATAGATCGCGCCCTCGGGATCGATAACAATGCCGACGGCATTATCAGCGCCACTGCCGCCGAAGTAGGTCGAATAGCTTAGTGCTTTGCTGGTTGCGTTGATCTTGCAGACAAAGGCATCCGTCGCCGCTCCGGCCAGGGTATCAATCAGCGCACTAACCGTCGGGAAGTCGCTCGAACTGGTGCTGCCAACGATTCCGACGCTGCCGTAGTTGTCAACCACGAGGTCACTGGCTCTGTCGTTTCCGTTGCCACCGAGATAGGATGAAAACAACAACGAGTCGCCGGCGCTGCTTAGGCAGACGATGAGCGCGTCCTCATAGCCGGAGTTCTGCGCCTTAAGCGGCATAACCATGCGCAAATCCGTTGATGTTGTTCCGCCGCAGACCCAGATACGTCCGGCGCTGTCGACGGCAATGCCGGTTGCCTGATCATTGCCGTTGCCGCCGAAATAGGTGCAAAATTCCAACGTGTCACCGGTGGGGCAAAACTTGGCGATGAAAATGTCATCTTCCGCCGCGCGGGCGTCTTGAAGCGCATGCACGATCGGGAAATTGTCCGAAGTGGTCTGACCGGTAACATAAATGTGTCCCTCCCGATCGATGGCGACATCGGTGATGTTATCGGCCGCACTGCCACCGAGGAAGGTGGAGAATCGGACGGTCGGCGCGGCGAGAGCGGTGGAAGTGAGGACAAGCAAAAGCGCCGTTATGAGGTGTAACGTAAGCATTGGAAGGTCGCGACTAAAGTCGCTCCTACGATCTTCGCCATTAATGGTAGCGCCGTCAGGAATCCTTTCCTGACGGCATCGTTCGGCTAGAATGCGCTGCATGGGGCAGGGCCATGACTGAAGATATAATTGATCAGATAAACCGCGTCCGCAATATCTATACTCCCATCACAGTTGGGGTCACCTGTCATTAGAGGTTGTGGCGCGCCACCACCCATGAAGATGTAATTGATCAGGAATACGACATCTGCCACAGTCACTGCCGCATCATTATCACAATCACCCAAGGTCACTGTCCGGAATGTAAACACCTGCGGCGACCA